>JAUZNX010000002.1:300000-510411 GCA_030706745.1 Bacteroidota bacterium | reverse complement strand
GACAGGACGTGCGCGGCACGTCCCTACGGTTGATCCGCCGTTTGTAGGGACGTGGTTCGCACGTACTGACCGTTGGCATTACCTGAAGGTTTGTCGTAGTCCGAGACAGGACGTGCGCGGCACGTCCCTACGGTTGTGTACAGTGAGCGATCTTGCACCGAGCGAGAATTCCTACTTCCCCAAATGCTTCGCGAAGAATGCTTCCATCGCTTCGTAGACTTCGAAGCGGTTCTCCTCATTGCGGAAGCCGTGGCCCTCGTTCTCTTTGACGATATACGGCACATCGATGCCGCGCGATCGAACTACACTCTGTTCACTCACGCATACTCGTACACCGGAATTGAGATTCGGCGGGAAGGGACAGCATGATCGTTTAGCATCTCGCGGACATGCTCGGCGGTATCAAGGTCGAAAATTATTTCGCCGCACTGACGACAGACGGTAGCCGGAATTTGTTCGACGAGTACGGTCTCGCCGCGGATCCCGAAGGATTCACTTACAAATTTTTTGTCGGCTTCATGCGAGCCACAGACATGACAGATAAACATAGCTACTTCCGATTACTGAAGTTATCAACCCATTCCTCCGGGTTTGGTTCATAAATCGTGATGAGCCTGGTGTCTGGTCCGGGCACACGGGACACATGTAAATGCAGCGGCCGACCGCTTCGCGCAAAACCGAGGATCAGACAACTCGGATAATACTTGTCTTCGGGATAGTCCTCGATAATTTTTGACTTGGATGCGGCTTCAACGATTTCACGTCGGGAGATATTTCTTTGAACAATTCGCTTGAGAGAGTGAACGGTTAGCTCAATTCGTCCCTCAGCGAGATCCGACCGAATTTCGTCGAATGTCTTCACCTACTTCCCCAAATGCTTCGCGAAGAATGCTTCCATCGCTTCGTAGACTTCGAAGCGGTTCTCCTCATTGCGGAAGCCGTGGCCCTCGTTCTCTTTGACGATATACGGCACATCGATACCGCGCGATCGGAGCGCCTCGACGACCTGCTCCGCCTCTTTAATGTTTACGCGCGGGTCCTTGGCACCCTGAATGACCATGAGTGGCGCGCGAATCTTATCGACATGGAACACCGGACTCGCGGCTTCGAGCATTGCTTTGTCGTTCTCGGGATGCCCGACCATCTCGTACATCGTTTCGAGATACGGCTTCCAATACGGCGGGATCGTCAGCATGAACGTGAAGAGATTCGAGACGCCAACGTAATCGACTGCGCACGCGTAAAGCTCCGGTGAGAACGTCACGCCGGCAAGCGTGGCGTAGCCGCCATAGCTGCCGCCATAGATCGCGATGCGTTTGGGGTCAGCAATGCCCTCCTTGATCAGCCATAGCACGCCATCGCTGATATCGTCCTGCATCTTGCGGCCCCACTGCTTGAACGATGCCTCCCAAAACTTGCGGCCATACCCGGTCGAGCCGCGAAAGTTCGTTTGGAACACCGCGTAGCCTCGGTTGGCCAGAAACTGGACTTCGGGATTATACATCCATCGATCGCGCGCCCACGGTCCGCCATGTGGATTGACGATGACCGGCAAGTCCTTACCATCCGAACCCACCGGCAGCGTGAGATACCCGTGAATGGTCAGGCCATCGCGCGATTGATACGTGATCGGCTTCATCGGCGCGAGGTCCGCTTCTTTCAGCCATGGACTAATCTCGGCGAGCAACCGGAGATCGTCATGCTCGAAATCATAGAGGTAATACGCGCCGAGCGAGCGGTCGCTATAGCTGCGGACAATAAATGTCTTCTCGTCTTTGGTCTGATCGGTGATGACGATCTCGTAGTTCGGCAACCGCTTCAAGAGTTGGTCGTAGAGGCGGCGCGTCTCTTCATCGAGATGGTGCAACTCCTGCTTCCAGGTCGTGAACGTGATCGCAGTCGGGACCTTGCGCTTTTTGGAATAGCCGATGCCATCGGTGTCGACTTCGGGATGCTCGTAGAGCACTTCGATTTCGCGGCCCGCCGCGAGATCGAACGTGACAACAGCCAGCCGGTCGCGGCCGATGTTGCTGAGCGCATAGAGGTTCTTGTTGTCGAATGTAAAGAACATCGGCTCGAGCGATTCCTTAAAATGCGTCGTAAGCACTTCGTGGAATGGCTGGTCCTCACGGTCGCGGTACAGCAGCGTATTGTTCACGCCATCGGTCGCCATCGCAATGCGGACTTTGCCTTCGTGATCGGTCAGCCAGCGGGTGATCGGGCCCGGATTCTGCGCGATAAGTTGCGTCTCGCCGGTCTCGATGTTCAAACGGAACACATCGAACGCGGCGGGATCGCGGCGGTTCATGCCGATCAGGATTTCATTCTCGATCTCCTCCAACTCATCGAGCACTTCCACTTTCACGCCTTCATACGGCGTAAGATCGCGCTGGTTCGAGCCATCGCGATCGACCGCAAACAAATGGAAATTCTCATCGCCGCCGAAATCGCGCATATAGACGATGCGGTGGTTATTCTTCCACCAGTGTCCACCGATGTCGCGTCCGGTCTCGTTCGTGACGCGGAGCGCCGTGCTGCCAGTTCCTGCAGCCTCGCGTGGCTCCACGAACACATTCAGCCGTCGCTCATACGGCTCCATGTGCGAGACATAGCGGCCGTCGGGCGAAATCTTATAGGCGGTTTTCTCCGGATTCCGGAAGAAATCTCGAAGGGGAATCTGTGGCGGGCGAAGAGCAGTCATACGATTTGTCAAAAGAAAGAGTGTTGCGCGAGCCCAGGGGGCGTCAACGAACTTGCAAAAATACAACAATTGTGTCAGAGACACCATAAATGCAGGCTCCAGAGCATCCTTCGGACAAAAACTTTCATGTTCGCAATATTCCTGAATCTAATTCGCCCTCTTCGCGCTTAGAGGGGGTGACCATGGAATCCGAAGCCTTAGCCCCGACCCGAATCGCTCCCCCAGCGCCCTATGGCATAACTGGGCCATATAAGGTACGGCTGCACGAGTTCGAGGGGCCGCTCGACCTGCTCCTGTTTTTCATCAAGCGGGACGAACTGGACATCCATAATATCCCGATTACCCGGATTACCGAGGAGTTTCTGAGTTATCTGAAACTCATGACCGCCCTTGATCTGGAGGTCGCCGGCGAGTTTATCGTGATGGCCGCCGAGCTTTGCCAGATCAAAGCCCGGATGCTGCTGCCGCGCGAGGAGCGCGTCGATGGCGCGGAGGAAGACGATCCACGGACCGACCTAGTCCGCCGCCTCATCGAATACCGCCGCTTCAAGGAGATGGCCGAGGAGCTATCGACCATGAGCGAGGAGCAGCGCAAAGTCCATTTCCGGCAGTATTTCGAGCGTGACGATCGGACGGCACCGGCCGAGGAAGAGAATCTGCTCAAGAATGTGACGATCTTCCATCTGATGACGGCATTGCGCCGCGCCATGGAACGCGCGCCGCGCATCAAGCGGACGCATGATGTCGAGATGGTGCCGCTGACCGTCGAGGAGCAATCGGAATTGATCCTTGCCAGCCTTGCCGCGCGTGGCGAACTCAGTTTCAGCGAATTGTTTTTGACCGTGCTGCCCGAAAGCAACACAGAGGAATTCACGCCGGCTGCGCGGCTTTGGATCGCAGTGACGTTCGTTTCGATACTCGATCTTGTCCGCACGCGTGAAATTGCGATCCGGCAGCACGATGTGTTTGACGACATTATTCTATTTAAACCCTAACTCTTGAGTACGTCATTGCGAGCCAAACGAAGTGGAGCGAGGCAATCTCGGGCCACACTGGCCCAACCCAAATGGATTGCTTCGTCGGGCTTCGCCTTTCTCGCACTGACACTCGAATTATAGTATGCGACTCGATTATCAATCGGCCGAATCGCTGGCCCCGGTTGTCGAAGCCTTGCTGTTTGCGAGCGATGAGCCGCTTTCAGCCGACGATCTGCGCGCCATCATCCTGGGCGAAGAAATACTACGCGCTGAGCCTGAACTTCCGTTGACTCCAGAGGCAATCCCCTCTGATGTCGCTGAGGATTTCTCCACTGTGCCGGAGCCAGCATTGGCGGCGTCTTCTGTCAATGAAGACACGCCCGTTGCCGCGGGACCTTCGGAACTCGCCCCCGAGCGAGCCCCTGAACGTGCGCCCGAGCGCAAGCGCCGAAAGAAGCAGCTCATCGAGTTGCCGGTTCTGCACGAGGCAGTCGGGCTGCTCAACGAGCAGTACGACGCCAGCGGCCGCGCTTTCCGCATCGTAGAGATCGCGCTTGGGTATCAATTCGCAACGCGTCCGGATTATAGCGAATACGTTGCTCGCCTCTTCAAGGAAAAGTCACGCCGCCGCCTTTCCTCCGCCGCGCTCGAAACACTCGCTATCGTCGCCTATAAGCAACCGGTTTCGAAGGGCGACATCGAGAACATTCGCGGTGTGAACTGCGACGAAGTCCTGAAGTCGCTACTCGAAAAGAACCTGGTGACGATCACCGGTCGCGCGGAAGCTGTTGGCCGACCATTGCTCTATGGCACGACGGTCGATTTTTTGCGGCACTTTGGATTGCATACTTTGAGCGATTTGCCGCGTCCGCGAGAGATCGAAGAGATGATGCGGGAAGAATCGGTCAAGGCAACGACACTCGAAGAAGCCGCGACCGAGTTCGTCACCGCCGAAGGCGATATTACTGTGGACGAAGCAATCGCGGTTGCGCGAGAGCTCTCCGAACGCGAGGTCGCGTTTATGCCGGATGAAGACATGAGCGCGATAACGGAAGAGATCGGCATCGCGCTGGATCTCGCCGCCATCGAGCACGATGAAATCGAGGACGAAGCCATTGGCGATGATGCCATCGGCGAAGAGACCATCGACGATGATACCATCGACTTCGATGGACTCGAAGAGATCACAAACGAAACTGATGCCGAAATTACCGAGTAAGAAGCCACGCAGCACTTCTGCGAAGCCGAGTATCCGTAAGTCCGCCGCGACTGGCGCACCCCGCAAGAGCGCGTCCCGCAAGAGCGCGTCCCGCAAGAGCGCATCCAGCGCAGCTCCCCCGCATGCATCCGCTCCTCGCAAGAAAACTGCAAGCGCCTCAGCGACGCGCACCACCGCAGTCCGCAAGAGCGCACCACGCGCTACGGCTACGCCACGAGCTGCTGCAACACCACGGGCCGCATCGCCACGATCGGCAACCGCGCGCCCGCGTACAGCCTCGCCGCGTTCTGCCACGCCACGCACGGGTGCGGCGCGATCCTCTGCGCCAAAATCGGCAGCCCCCCGCATCCGATCCACTACGCCTCGCAGCAGTGCACCGCGCAAGAGTGTACCACTCGTCGAGACTCCGGCGGCCGTTATCAAAGCCACGCCACGACTTCACGAGGCTGCTCCTTTCGAAGCGCCGGTGATCCGTGCGAAGAAGGTCATCGACCTTCCAACTCCGGTAGTCGCTACAAGGCCAGCGTTGATCGCACAATCTGACCAACCTGCCATATCTTTACGACCAGCCGGCGAGAGACGCGTTATCAAGCTCCCCTCATCTTCCGGCTCGCGCCCGCCGATGCGTTCGAGCTCACCCGCTCGCTCAGGTTCACCGATGCGTCCCGGATCACCGGCTCGCCCACAGATTCGATTGAACTCACCTACGCGATCGAGCGCTATGCGCGCCGGCGAGCCAGTCGAGCGCAGACGAGCAACTGGTAGTTTTGGCCGGCCAGAACGCGCAAGACCGACCCGTTCCGCAGGTGGTGCTTCCAAGCTTCCGGGTCGTCCTATAAAGCGTTTGACATTGCCCACAACCAAGTCGGCACCCAAGCAGAAACAGACTCCGCCACGGGCCACGCTCGAAGGCACTGGCAGCGGTGATGTGCGCCTCAATAAGTTTATTGCTGCCGCCGGTATTGCGTCGCGGCGCAAGGCCGATGAAATGATCACCAGCGGAGTCGTCACGATCAATGGCAAGGTTGTCACCGAGCTTGGCACCAAGGTCAAGGCATACAGCGATCTCATCACCGTCAACGGTGAGCCGATCTCCATTCGGCCCCGCTTCGTCTATCTTCTACTGAATAAGCCGAAAGATACCATCGCAACCACGAGCGATGAGAAGGACCGCACGACCGTCCTCGATTATGTAAACACGACCGAGCGCGTCTATCCCGTCGGACGCTTAGACCGCAACACCACCGGTGTGTTATTGCTGACAAACGATGGCGAGTTGACGAACAAGCTCACGCATCCATCGCATGAAATTGAGCGCGAGTATCACGTCACACTCGATAAGCCACTTCAACTTGCGGACGCCAAGAAGATTTCTGAAGGTGGCATCGCGATCGGCGATGGCGACGTGACCGGTGCGGCTGACGTCAATCTCGATTCCCGTGAGCCGAAAGATGTTATGCTAATCCTGCGCGAAGGCAAGAACCGCGAGATTCGACGACTCTTCGAGGTGCTGGGCTACGAAGTCGAGAAACTCGACCGCATCCGGTTCGCCGGACTCACCCACCGTGGCATGGGCCGGGGCGAGACCCGCGCGCTCACCAACAGTGAAATCCACGCCCTCAAACGTCTGGCGGGAATCCACGAAGAGTAATATACCCCCGCCTTTTCAAGGCGTCGGCAGGGTGTGGTTATTTCCCCACCAGCGCGACTTTCCCCACCGGGATCATCTGTCCGTCACGCTCGATCATCACCTCGTACATTCCACGTGGAAGCTGCGCGACATCCAGCGTGATCGTGCCGTCCATCGGAATCGAGCGGCTCATAACCTCGCGGCCAAGAATATCCAGCAGATGCAGTCTCCCGCCGAGAATTGAGCCCGTTAGCGTTATCATTGTCGCAGCAGGATTTGGATAGAGTGCCACCTCGGCGTCCCCGACCAGACCCGTATTCACGCTTGCATTCGCTCGCTGGCCAACGATTAACCATGATGAATACTGATCTAGATAGGCGCTGAGAAGTTTCCCCTCTGCATTGAGTCCAATCCCGACATTCCGATACCCGGAAAAACCAGAATTATCAACAATCAAAGTATCAGGTTTCCATGTTGCGCCACGGTTTGTGCTCCACATCACCTTGCCCGGGTTATAGCTCCATCCGGCAAGAATTGTGTCCCGATCTATGTCAGAGAAGTAATAGACCAATCCGGAATACCAAATGGAACTTGTGTCATCGTGCACCATAGTCCATTGCTTGCCACCGTCCGTTGTCCGAGCAATACACGGGTACCGTCCGAGTGAACAATAGCGGCTGCCATACGCAAGCATCGTATCTCCAGCGCCAAAGCTGCAATTCCCAAATACATATTCACGCGTCCGGCTGCTATCGGTGACAATGGGTCCGCTCGAATCAACGGTGTTCCAGTTGTCTTTCGTCGTATACAGGACGCCAGATCCGTACGCAAAAATCGCGTACCTCCCGTTTCCATAATCATGGCCTCGCCACCCATAGATCCGCGTGAAGGCGACCGGACTCCAACTGACGCCGCCATCGGAAGTGACGTACGTGCCCTGTACAGTATCCGCCGCGAGGAGCATCCCATGCGATGCATCGGAAAAGCTCATGCCCTCCAAAATATGCTTTGTCGGACTTACAAGTACTTGCCAGGTCGCACCGGCATCCGTCGTTCGTACCAGGAGATCCGAATCGCCAAATGCGAGCATATTCAGCGAGTCGATCCGCTCGATGGTGGATACGTTCGGGGCATGGTCCCATGTCGGGACTGGTAGGCCCTGACGCTCAACTCGCCATGACTTGCCACCATCCGTCGAAAATAGAAACGCAAGGTAGTATCCGGTGTCCAAACCGATATTCCCAATTACATCCGCAGCCACCACAACGTTATTCCCCTTGCAGGAGAGAGCGGTATACCAGTAAGAACTTTGGCTATCCTGACCGATGAACCCATCCGCGACATGGCAGATAAATTGTGCCCGCGTGGGCGATGCGAAACCAGCCAGCATGGCGCACAGGGCCAACAGTACGATACGTTGTTGCATGATCTATTCCTTAACGAATTTCATTTGAGAGAGGCCATCGCTCACATAATACACCCCGCTTGGCAGCGAGCGAAGGTCCAACGTGAGCCGACCGCTCGCCGGGACTGAGCCGACTGATACTTCGCGGCCTAGAAAATCGAGAACATGCACGGTGCGGCCGAACGGGGCGCCTTGTATTGTTATCGACGATGTTGTCGGGTTAGGAACGATGCCCAGATTTGGACTCCCGCCATCGCCCGCTTGAACGCCTGACGTAACAGGCCTTCCAATAATGAGGGAGTTCACAGCGGGGTGATAGAGAATGTCATGATCGTAGGCTGCAACTAACTCGCCATCAGAATTGAGACCAATGCCATCGCTTCGGAAGCAATCGAATTCGGTATCGCTGGACATGAGTGTATCAACATGCCACGTCGAACCATTGTCAGTGCTCGAGAGCGCCAAATTTTCCCAGCCGGCGACACCTGCAACAAGCTTGTCTCGATGGAAGTCTGAAAGAGCTGAGACGTATCCTGTTGAGTGCGTGGTATCATCGAACACGGAGAACCAGTGTTTGCCGCCATCTATTGTCCGCGCGATGCAAGGAAAATCGCTGGAAGGAGTCAGCCGATGCCAGCCGTATGCCAGCATGGTATCGCCCGCGCCGAATGCACAGAACTCATAATAATACAAAGTTCTTCGGGCGGGATCGGTAACAATCGGGCCGGTCGAATCGAACGTGCGTCCCCTATCACGTGTCGTATATAATTCGCCGGTCGTGAATCTGAAACCTCGATACATTCCATTCCCGTATGCATGGCAGCTTTCAATCCCTCCGCTTGAAAACTGAACCGAGTCCCAGCGGGCTCCACCATCCGATGTAATGTACGTGCCACTGCTGGCGAGGATTCCATCCTGAGAGTTGGAAAAGCTCACGTCATTGATACTGTATGCTGTGGGCACCGTCTCCTGTTGCCATGTTGTCCCACCGTTGCTGGTCCGGACGAGCAGAGCATACGGAGTATCTCCGGGATCGGTGGTGCCATAGGCGACGATATTCGAGGAATCGATCAGGTCGATGCCGACTATGGCACCACCTTTGGAATATGGCAGGTCTGGATCCTGCACGCTCCAGGTGTGTCCACCATCGTGAGACCGAAGAAAAACAATACGGCCAAAACCGCTTCCTGTATCCGGAATTGTGCGCGCACCTACGATGCCAGTGTTGCCATCGCACCGTAGCGACGCAAAGTTATAATAAACGACCGATTTGATATATTTGCCATGCGTTACGTGGCAGATAAATTGTGCCCTTGCGGGCAGCACGAACGCTGCCCACAAGGTACAAAGAACGAAGCAAACTTCGCATTTCCGCATCAATTCGGTCCTCCACATATTTGGACGTTAAAGCAAGTTTTTGGTACGAATCCACGAGGAGTAGTAGCGCGATTTCCGCGTCGTTATTTCCCCACCAGCGCGAGCTTCCCCACCGGGATCATCTGTCCATCACGCTCGATCATCACCTGGTACATCCCACGTGGTAGTTGGGAAACATCGAGCCTGAGTTCCCCAGCGGCGGGTACGAACCCGTGCAATACTTCGCGGCCCATCACATCGAGGATGCGAACGGGACTGTGAATAGCGAGGGATGCGATTGTTACGGCATCGAAGGCAGGATTTGGATAGACAGCCGCCTTGTTGACAATCCGCTCGAAGGTCTCGACTCGCGCCTTTGGCGGATCGCCTCGGACGAGGACGAACTGGTCCTGAATCGTCTGACCGCCTCCATGAGAGATACCTCCTCGGAAAATGGCAATGGCATGACCTGCGGGTGTTGTGGTTACATCAAGGATCTCTGTAGTCAGAAAGTTGGTATCCATTGCAATCGTATCGAGCCGCCAAGAAACGCCATGATCGGTGCTTACTCCTATCTTCATTTCGTTGGAAGGAATCATCGCACCGAGAAATACAAAATCGCGATCGAGCTGAGACATACTGTACGAGTTGGACAGGTTCGTATCTGGCATACCTACGGTTGAATTCCAGGTTGTTCCACCGTTCAGCGATAGCCTGACATCGATGGGCCTTAAATAACCCTGAATCGGCCCTTGCACGCCATATCCGACAATAGTATCAGAGCCTCGAAACCGAAAACCCGTAAGAAGATGGTCTCGATCAGCCCACGGCAAGACGAACGCTGTCGTGTCGTAGGAATTCCAATTGTCGGTTGTTCGATAGATCGGCCCATATCCTCCGTAAGGAATCACTCTAAACACATTGCCTCCATCGGAGTGGCATGTTACAGACCATAGCCAAGTAGAAACAGGCGCTTTATCCCATTCCTTGCCGCCATTGTGGGTCGTATAGATGTCACTTACTGAACTCATCGAATCGTGTGGGTCGATTCGAGAAGTAATGGCGATGCCTGTTGCGGGATCAGAGAAATGGACGGCAGAAATTCGATCCAGGGTATGCAAATCCTGACGAATCCATGTGCTGCCTCCGTCGGTCGTCCTGACGATTATCCCAGTGTCGCCGACTGCAACCGCATTGAGCGAATCAATTTGTTGCAACGCTTGAATCAGAAGAGGAAAGTCTCCTTTGTGGTGCGGCAACCCTGGGTCTTGTTCCATCCATGTCTCGCCCGCGTCAGTGCTTCGCAAAAAGACTATTCGATTTCTATTGACAGTCCTTAAGGAGGTATCCGTCTTTTGGCAAGTGGCTGTCACAACCTCTCCTGCACTTGCGATGGGGTAAAACAGACTAAAATAGCGCCCATCAAATCCGGAACGAGTGATGTGCCAATGAAATTGTGCCCGTGTGCCTGACGAAATCGTCAGGCACGCGAGCATCGTTAATAGAAGCGAACTGGTAAGTTGCTTTTTCATCGCTCTATGGTTGACATGGTACGGAGTAGCATGTTTCGAGTATCCATGCGGAGGCGACTTCTGGTGCCGGCGAGTCCACGCAGGCACACCCCGTTGGTCCGACGCTAGCACAGTTCGAGAAGACCCAACCTCCATTCCAGCACACCTGACAGGACTTTTGACAATAACAACCCGCCAATGCGTCACAGATAACATAACTCCGCCCCTGCGAGGATACGTTTGTCGCTTTCCAGCAGCCGGGAATGTACGATGTAATTTGCAGAGTGGGTGGATCGCATGGCGGAGTTGAACCGTTGGCGCCAAGCGCCGCTAAATCGGCAGCGTCCTTTGCATACCAAATCAGTTGGACTGGACTGAGATCATTGCAGTCGTTGGTTGCGTCTGGATCGACTTGATAAACCCATACTTCGAGACCCCAGCCAGGGCAGTTCCGCCAACAAAAATGGACGGTCGCCCAACAATTGGTGGAGCCCATTTTCTGGTAGGAAGTAGCGGAAATCCAGCCGCAGCCTAATGCCGGGTCGGGAGCTGGCCCCGTGGAGCCAGGGCACTGTGCCAGGCTGACCTCCGGCAGGAGCAGCAGCGCCAGCAATAGAATTGCGGCATATGATGTTAAGCGTCTCAAGCAGGACGCTAACCGCTGTTCATGATTCAGTTGCTTAGAAACAGGTGAATCGTTACGTCTCATTACGGTAATGGTTTAGTTATTGTGAATGAGGCAAGCGGGCCGTGCGAGCGTGTTTGTACCACGCCGCACGGCTTGCGCCTGCGTTTTGGAAATCAACACACTTTGGGTTAGCCGCGATAGCGGCGCAAGGAGTATTCTGGATTGAGGCCGAGACTGCGCTCCCGGCGGCAAGGCGCTGGTCCGGGAAGGTTCGGTTGTAAGTAGAAATGCACATATCATTAGCCTCCGAATTAAATTCAGAACCGCCAGCCACCAAGGCTGACACTGGATTATGCGCTGTTGCTTCTACTTCAACAGATCCTGCATCATTGCTGATGCTCCCGGACTCGGACCGGCATTCGTGATGTATCAGGGAAACTGACCTCTATCGAACGGGGGTGAGACTGGTGCTCACATCGATAATGAATTGACATAGACTGCGAACACATCATTCGCGAAAAACAGCTTTCTAAAAAAACAAATCGCAGGCACTCTTCTCTCATTGCCGTTACAAATTACAGTCTGGATACGAGCCATTCCGGTCTGTGGTTACCGTCTCGGATGTGCGCAGTCTTTATTCCTTAATGACTGCCCGTGTCGTGCTGAATCCATTTTGCGAAATGGAGAGATGATACAAGCCGGAAGGAAGTCCGTCGAGCGAAACGGGCAGCGGCTTATCACGCCCGATTTCGCTTGAGAAGGATCGTCGCTCGATCCCGAGATTATCAAAGAGTCTGATCTGGCAATTCCCCGGATTCTCGGAAGTAGAAATCCAAATAACATCGGTCGCGGGATTGGGCGATATCGAAAAGTTGATCGCGCCCGTCCGCACAAACGTCGAGAGCAAGATTGTGCCGCAATTCATTGGCCCGCAGATCCTGGAGCTGGTCTGGTCCGCAAGTACCGTTACACACGTTACGGCAGGTGGTAGCGAGAGCGAATCGAGCGAAATTGTCGTGCAGGAATCTTTGCCGAGGAAGTACGAAAAGCGCAGATATCCGATCAGATTATCGCTCTCGGTTCGCGTCGAATCAATCGTAACGCGAAGATGCCCCGCAATCTGCTGATACAACATCGTATGGCCAGGCTGCGACGCAGTGCCCATGAATGTCAGCACCGATGTATCATACGTTAGATAACAGTCCATCGCCGGCAATGCGCCAACATGATTGAGCACGATCGGCACAAAGACATCCGCACCAATGGTATCGGCTCGGAGATCGGCACTGGCCAGGGAGACGGTTGAATAGCCCCGTCCCACCCCAGCGAACTGAATCGGGATGCGAGTCCCATCGCTAAGTTGAATATCACACTCAGCCGGATATGCCCTGCCCGCATCGGGCATGAACCGAACGGTCAACGTATCGAATCCGGTGAGCGGCGTTGGAAGGAGTGACTCGATGTGATAGTATGAACTGTCTGCACCGCTCCAGGAATAGCTTGCCACGCTCCAGGGAAGGCACGAGCTATCGCGAACGGCCACTTGCTGCGTGACCGGCTGCCCACAGATCGAGACCGTATCGTGGCTGAAGAGTGTCGAAGGAGCAAAGCTCAGGCGCCGCTGAATTCGCTTGCCGAACGCGGCAACTGGTAGGCGCAATATAGTATCGCCAAGGTTGACGGATAACACAGTCTGATAATCGAGCAACGTATCCGCATGGAATGAGATGAGGATCGAATCGAGGCCGGTGAGTTGTGCTCTGAGAGGTTGGATAATCTGGAAGTGAATCGAATCGGTAAGCGACTCGCTCACAACTGGCCATGGCGTACACGAACTATCGCGGAGCACCAGCCACGCCGTGCGCTCACTATCACAAAGCGAGAGAGAATCGGGAAATACAGGAAGTCCGGCAATCCGAAGCGCGCGTTGAACGGGCTTGCCATTGCCATTTAATTCAACATCGAATATACTGCTATCATCAAGCGTCACGCGCAACGTGCCATAATATGCACGCAGGCTATCGCCGGTAAATTCAACGACACCAGAATCAGGAAATCCGCTGCCGGCATCGAACCCTGAATCAAGCCGGAACACCAGTGAATCTGCACCCACAATCTGCGCGCGAGCAATAGAATGCTTCAGGCAAGCAGAATCGCTCAATGTGATCGTTCGAGTTGACGGCTCATCGCACACTGAGACGGAATCAAAAAGTAACGGCGAAACCGGCAGCGAAGAAATCCTTGCCGAAGTCATTTGCCCAACGCCCGAAAGTGTTAGAGTCTTCCGCGTACCATCATCGAGTACCAGTTCCAGTGTCGCGTGATATGTGCGGCTGGTATCAGGCAGAAACGAGATGGCGAGCGAATCACGGCCGGTCAAAAGAGAGTCAAGCTCACCGAGAGAGAAATACGCCGCATCCTTGCCGCCGATTCTCGCGGAATCGATCCGCCACGGCGAACAGAATTTGGATAGCATTAGAAATGACTTCCACTCCGCCGGTGAGCAGGGACTGATCGTATCGAATGCCAGGCGTGACCCTGGCTGAAATGACAGTTGCCGGGATTCGTTGCGGCCATGCCCCGACAGGGCGACTGTAATCGTCCTGCCTCCGACTGTTGCAACGAACGTCGCATGGTAATCCCGAGCGGAATCGGCATGGAATGAGATGATGATCGAATCTTTTCCGGTTACAGCGTAGGGCAGCCCCGAAAGAATCTGAAAATATTGAGCATCAGGTCCCGTAATCCCCTGACTGGTTATTCTCGATGCGTCGCAAGCAGAAGCGAAAATATAATCCGACCGTGCGACTGCACTATCACAATGCGATAGTGTATCCTTATTGAACAGCATAGAATCTGTGAAGTCCGCCTGCCACGTCCCTTGATTCGCAGTGACCCAACTTCCCCCACTATTGGTCGTCCGCCAGATCGAACCGCCACTATCCATGGCAACCACAGTATTATCATCGAGCGCGACGATAGTACGGCTATCCGCTCCGCAGTTGGGACCGCCAATCAGGGACCAGGTCGCACCAAAATCGACCGACCGGAGCACACCATCAAAGAGTGTTGGACAATAAATCGCGCGAGTAGCATGCGCAACCGAACCCGCGATATAGAAACGGAACATCGTATTGGTAAAGGCTGCGTTCCATGAAATACCCCCGTCATTCGACATAAAGATACTCGATCGCGGCCCGAGCCCAAAGAATTCTTCATCCGGAAGCACAACCCGATTCGCACAATCGAGGAAGTCCAGAGAATACGCATCCCAATGCGCGATACTTCCCGGCATATTTGTCCAGCTCGTGCCATCATCATGTGAGACAGAAAGACAGGCGCTGTTGGTATTGGCGATTTGCGTCAGAGTATAAAGCGACCCTTTCCACTTCGCCAGATTCACACTACCGATTGGCGATGTCCCCCACGTAATGCCGCCATCATGGGTGTAAACGATTCCTCCGGAGCTATTTGCGATAATGTCGTTCGCCGTCGAACCAAATGTAACGGCAACGACTCCACCCGTGTAGATCTTCGACCATGAGGTGCCCCTGTCCGTCGTAAGATATAGGCCGCTTGCGTTACCTCCGACATATCCAAAAATCGCAAGCACTCCAAATCGGGCATCGAAGAAATCAATGTCGGCGAGGACATCCAGTGGGGTCAATGTCGGTGTATTCGCACCGGACCAGGTCAGGCCTTGATCGGTGCTTACATTGAGTGTCTTATTGCCGGCCCAGATGGCGCCGCCGGTGCTCTTCAGCATACCTCCGGCGGTAAGAGAATAATCCCACCGGCCGCCGATATTCGGCGCAACGACGCTCCACTGCGCCATCGCACTCACCGCGACAAGAGAAGCTAAGCACTGCAGAACGAACGCGAGAAAAATTGACCGCCGCATAAAAACCGGCTGTAATGTTAATTCTGACTCACCAACCGTGTCTCCTTCTGAAGAATCCCCGCGGCAATAGCAGCCGTTTGCAGGATTTGCCCTTCGCAACGGTTGCCATTTTCAGGTTTTCATCTGTCTTTCACGATATTGATCGGGTCTTGGCGCGGGGCTTGAACAAGCTATTTAGCATGACGCGCCATTATCATCGATTACGCGCGCTTTCGCATAAGCGCTTCTTCTGGTGGATCACGATTCCGGCGCTGGTCTTTATTACGTCCATCTATGGCCTCTTTTTCCTTCGCAACCCGGTGGAATATGCCGAAAAGGAGACTCACCCTCGGGAGACCATGCTCATCGTGCCGCCAAATGCCACAATGAAGCAAATCGCCGATTCACTGAAGACGCAAGGTATTATCCGCTCCGAGATCACATTCCGAGCCGCGGCCAAATTGATGCGCGCGGGTCATGGCATTCATGGAGGTACATTCCAGATTCATAGGGGGCTAAGCAATTATCAATTGCTGCAGGACATCATCGGCCAGAAATACCAAATCATCTTCGCGCTTTCAATACCGGAAGGCTTCCGGTTGAAGGACGTTGCGGATGCGGCGGCGGCGAGTCTTGGAGTGAACACCGTCGATTTCATCCGAGCCGCTGGCGATACAGCATACCTTCATTGGCTCGGACTACCTGCCCAAGCCAAAACAGCGGAAGGCTATCTCTATCCCGATACCTACAAGTGGAACTATCCACTCAATGGGCGCACGCTGCTTCAATCACTTGTCACACATTTTCATCAGGCCGTACCCGACACCTTACTTGATAATGCTGCACAACTTGGGCTCACTCCATACGACGCACTGAAGATTGCATCGATCGTGGAGGGTGAGACCAAGAACGACTCCGAGCGTTACCTTATCGCGGGAGTCTATGAAAATCGCTTTCGGATAGGGATGAAGCTACAGGCGGACCCGACCGTGCAATATGGCCTGCAGCTCGACAGACCAATCACCCACCGCGACATTCTAAAGCCAACGCCATATAATACATATTTGAAGACCGGTCTGCCGCCAGGCCCGATCAACAACCCAAGCTTCGATGCAATCTATGCTGCACTCCATCCGGCGCAGACAGATTACTTGTTTTTCGTGGCCCGCCGCGATGGCAGCCGCACGCATTTCTTCAGCGCGACCTATGATGGCCAGTTGCAGAATATTAAGAAAGAGGAACACAATATCGCATCTGGCGTTCGAGAGAGGTGATTCCAACTCCTCATGAGCGCGGCGCTGAACGAACCTGGCGCCTGTTCCGTCTGACCAGTATGATCGCTGCGGCGGTCCTGCTTGTCATCCTGCTCGTGATCGATTTCTCGTTTGGATTTGCTTCTTCGCAACTCAATATCACAATCGCGCTCGTCGCAGCTTTCCTGGGGATTCTACTAAGGATGGATACGATGCTCCATCGAGTAGTCCGACAGATGCGAAATCGTCGCGGTACTCGTAGAAACCTTTAGGTCATAACTACGAAAGTTCAATCGCCACCGCAGCGGGAGTGATCTGCTGGGTTCCACGATGCTTCGTGAATCGCTCCTTCAACTTCAGGAAGAATCGCTCGTACGTCCAGAAGCTAATACTGGCGATTATTACGGTCGATCCGGCTGCGGCGAGGAATTCGAGTAATGGCCAGGGCTTCGTAAACGCCAGGAAGCGATCCTCGAAGTGCAGTCCGAACGCATGATAAAGATACATGCCGTAGCTGATCGAGCCGATATAACGGATCGGTCGATTCGCTAGCAATGGTTTTAGCATGTGGTCCTGCCGAATGACACACGCTGCGAGCGCGAATGCCATCGAAAGTGTAATGTAAAACATCCGGAAAACATGCAGGTTGTTATCGTTGGGAATCGAACAAGCCAGCAGCATGAGGCCAACGAACGCGGGTGCGCTCCATCGTTGACCGAACACGCGCCAGGCAGCTTCAAAGCTGCGCCGACGATCGAAGGCAAATGCCAGAAGGCATCCCATGCAAATCGCGGGCGAGATACTATTCAGCGCAGTGATCGGGAATGAGTAACCATCAAGGAAGAACCAATAGCCGACGCGCCACTTAATAATCTCGTTGAGAACAATGAGCGCGGTCATGATGATAATTGGTGTCCGTGGCTTTTTCGAAAAGGCCACGATCCACGGCCAGAATAGATAGAATTGCTCCTCGGTCGCAAGCGACCATGCCGGGACGAACACCACGCGACCGGGACCCCAGGGATTGACAAACCAATTTGAAGTGTAAGTCAGAAATGATGGCAAATTATGCAGGTACGTCCCGAGTCCATCGCGGCGCAATTCCGGCACGCTCAGGCATAACAAAAAGAAGAGACCCAGTGTAAGATAATACGCCGGGAAAATCCGGAGCGTCCGCCGTAAATAGAAATTGCGGAGTGAGATTCTGCCGTATTGAGCTTTTTCGCGCAGAAGAAGCGTCGTAATCAGGAAACCGCTAATGACAAAGAAGAGGTGAACACCCAGAAACCCTGTTTTCCAAATCGGACGCAACTCCGGAACATGATACCAAATGACTGCTAAAATGCTGATGGCGCGTAGCCCATCGAGCGAAGAAAAATACTTCGCTTCGCGGAATCGAGAATAATGGTCGATGGCAGTCAAGAATTGGGTATCGGGGCTAAGAGCTTCGCAGCGTCTCTTGTTCCCTGATAACAATGAAGGCACTCGGAATTACCCTCCCTAAACGATCGACTGTCAACTATCCACTACTGATTGTTGTATTTTCGCATTGAATGAATCTTTCCATCCGACGCGCAAAACGCGACTCTGCGATTGCCTACTTGATCCTGGCAGCGTCGCTGGCCATTTATGTGCTCCAGCTCCGATCGCTGTATGTTGTGCCTGTGGCGGACTCGGTCCGCTGGGGCGGGGACGAAACGTGGCTGATGCGAGAATTCGGCAATCAGGCCGCGCATGGCGTGATGGCATATCCGGAGCACTTCGGCAATGCGACAAGAACCGATGGCGTGCTCGCAGGCAGTATGTGGGTGAATGCGTTGATCTATGGCGTCACCGGCCATGTATTTTTCCCGGCCCACGACTTTGCTGCCATCGGCAGAACAGTAACCGCGATTCTGGGACTGATTCTCATCCTAAGTCTTTTCCTGATTCTTCGGCGGCTGGAAACACGTCCCGTCATCGCCGCCTGCGCAGTCGCACTCCTGACAATCTCCCAGGGTTTTGCATGGGCTACGCATTGTGCTCGATACGATCTCCTGACGGGCCTCGTGCTCCTCGGCTATGTTTATTTTCTTGCCCGGCAATCCGAAACGCAAATGAACACTCGCCGCGCATTTTGGACTGGCTTCACAGCGATTGGCTTGCTCATTTTTTCGCGGCACATGCTGACGCTTCCGGCAGGAGCAACACTTGCGTTTATCCTGAGCGTAAAGTTGTGGCGGGATCGGCGAATTCTGTCCTCATGGCTGCTTGGCGTTCTTTCAGCAGCCACGACACTCTCGCTTGCCTATTGGCTCGGTGCTGGAGAGTTCTCTCTGTTCGGGCGTGGTGGCAGCATGGGAAGCTTCTCATTCGTACTGCAACAGATTCCAATTGCACGCCCATTCTCACGCAACGTCCAGATCTCGAACCTGATCGAACGCTACAATCTTTTCGCCGGTGATGCCCCGGGTGTGCTGCTCCTTGCCGCAGTGGCCATCATACTTGCGATCTCGTACATGGTCTGGCAATGGAGAATGCGCCGGCATGGCAGGCAATTGAGACTCGCGATGGCGCCCGCACAGACCTTCGCCATGCTCGCCACTGTTTTTTGTATCATCGGTTGGTGCCTGTTTCAGGGGAGCCGCCCCTATTACTTGTTTCATATCACTCCGCTCGTGATTGCATGCGGCGCGATTGTGCTGGAGCTTTTCGCGGAAGTTCACACGGCACGATGGTTCGGAAGTAGCGGAGCCATAGCGGTGCTCGTCGCTGGAATTGGGATGCAGGCAAGTCATGCCATTCCCGCTACGGCCTTTGGCGCAGCGGTCGTTCGGGATCAATCCGCTGCCATTAGGCGCCTATTGGAAGAGGCACCACCGAAGAGTCGCATTCTTGTCGATGTCGCCGGACTCAATTTCGCACTCATGGACACGACGCATCAGATTCTCACACTCGATATGTTCCAGCCTCCACCCACTGCGGAGGATGCCGTTAGCAAATTGCGAGCAAATAAGATCGACTTTGTGATTCTTCGGTCGAGCCCTGTCGGCACTCCGTTCGAACCCGGACGTTCGCTGCTTCCGCATGTCCTCGACTCGATCGGTGGCGCACGCGACACCATGCTCGGGTTCTTCTACGATGATGGACGCAACTACGATGCATCACTCGATCGACTGATCGAACAGGGACTTGACACGCTCAAGCTATATTCCGCTCCCCGTTGATTGTGTCAGGTAACAAGCTTTAAGAGCTTCTCACAAGAAGCATGTTCAGCCTTAGTTGCGCCACACTCTCAGAAATTTCTTCAACTTCGGGTCCCACACGAGGCCATACCAGTAATCGCGACTGTGAAAGACACTGAACATGACACGCGGTTCGCGAAACAGCTCGTGGGCTTCTTCAGAGTTCGGATCGAGATCGGCTTGTGACACATGCTTAAACAAATCGGCAAAATCCGCCGAGTCGATGACTAAGAAATTCTCGTTCGCAAATGCAATCGTAACAATTTGCCGCATACGCCGAAGCTTAACAGAATCGGTGAGGTGATCGATAGTGTCAAAATATCCACCTGCGGTCCAATGGTCTTCCCAGAGGAGTTTGCCTCCTGACTTAATGGTAAAAGTCAGCTTGGTTTGATCGATGTCCTTCGCCGGATAGCCTGTAAGCCGAAGGACCTCCGGTTTTCCATCATTGGTAAGATCGATCTCTCGTTGTGAAGCCACTTGCTTGCGGCTTGCGAGTTCACGCTGTTCCTGGGCCATGATCGCAAATCGAACGGAATCCGTCTTTAGAAGGGAATCGGTACTTCGCTCAACGACGTGTAAGGAATCCACGGCGATTCCCGCCCCCGGACCCTTTTCAGGGTGCTGGGCAATAGCCGTTACTGGAAAAGACAAAATATGAAGTGTCAGAAACAAGGCGACCAGCAACAGCGGACAGTGAATATTGAAGATTGAGCGGAAGAAGTCTCCGTTCTTCATTCTACGCGCTCGGCTATCCATCATCCACTCTCCATTCTCCGTTCTCAATTCTTCCATACGACGACAAATTTCTTCTTCGACTTCAGCCATGCAATCCCCTTCGATCCCCGGTCCCCTGCATAATAGTTGAACATCAATTCGTCGGCATTTTGAAGCTCCGCAAGCTCCGCCGACTTTGGATTCACCTCGGCCCATTTGGACCAGCCCCGATTCTCCAGCGAATCCGTATGTACGAACGCGCCCGGTGCAAGAAACTGATCGAGCTCGGCACGCACCATTCGCCGACGGACCTCGTCCGTCAGTTCTGGCCGCAACTGAAAATACGCCGTGAGCGGCCAGGCATCCTGATAGAAAACCGTATCGTGCCGGAGGATTGTGAACCGGACCGAATCGCGAAAGAGATCGGGCCCTGTTCGCACCAGCAAAAGCCGTTCCGGATCGTGGTCCGCTTCGAGATCGGCCAGTCGCTGCCGCTCGAAATGTCGTGCCGTGTCAACTCCCTGCCAGGCATCGACATCGTCGCCTTCGCCTTCTTCATCAACGCCATTCGGGCCAACCCAATAGAGGGTGTAGTCGCCCGCGCCAATCGTCGGAGGGTAGCGATACACGATCCGTCCCGCCCGGGAGCCAACTGCAATGAAATAGCCCTTGCCATTATCATTGCGGTAGAGATGAATCGGATCGAGCGCCGGGCTCATGTCATTTCGGATGGAGTCGTAAAGATGAGCTTCCGTCGTAGCTGGAAAGTGGTGCTTCTGCTCGTAGAATACATGCAGACCATGCTGCAAATCGCTCATGACATCGCGCGCCATCTGAGCCGAAGCACGGCTCTTGGCGGATACGTCCAACTCGTGGAAGCCAATATCACGGCAAGAGGAGACGGCAACGGCGAGAAGCAGGCTTGCGACCGCTAATGTAGTGGTGCGGTTCCATCGCGGGCCATGTATGCCTGTTCCTCGAAGTAGAGAAGTACTCATCGAGGATTCTAACGCACTCAATGCGCCGAATCATTTCGCAGCAATCGCGAATGTCATCATTTCGTGACCATTCGCCACCCTGCATGGATCACTCCTCCGAGGTCGATACAATCTCGACGATATTGCCGGCAGGATCGTAAAAGCGAAACCAGTAATTACCCTGACCAAGATCCTGCGGCGCATCGTGTATGAATCTCACGCCTGCCTCCGTCAAGCGAGCGTGTGTCGCATGTGCCGAATCGACCACAAACATGAACGAGAGTCCGTTCTCATCCGGATTGGCGTCGCGGCGTGTGTGTCCACCTTCCAGATACACAGCTTGCGAATTATCCGCGATACGAAAGAAGCAGGCGTTTGGTGACACTCCATCCTCCGCCAGGCCCGCGTCTGATGATTGTTCGAGACCAAGTGTATGCGCGTAAAAATCGCGCACACGCTCAAAGTCATCGACATAGATGGTGACGCCAAGGATATCTTTAATCATGATCGGATAGCGAGCAACGAGAGGATACGCAGCAAAATAGATCGTTAAAAATGCGAACGAGTAACGAGGGAAACACTCGTTACTCGTTGCCCGTAAGTTGATTGCAGTTTTACCAGCGACGTCCGCCGCGGTCTCCGCCGCGATCCCCGCCACGGTCGCCACCGCGTCCGCCGCCGCCACCGCGTCCGCCGCCGAAGCCACCGCGTCCTCCACCGCCGCCGCGATTATCGCGCTGCTCCATGGGGCGCGCCTCGTTGACGGTGATCTGCCGCCCGCCGAGTTCGGCTTCGTTCAGCTCTTCGATGGCCTTTTTTGCGGCCTCGTTATCATTCATTTCAACAAAACCAAAACCCTTGCTGCGGCCGGTGTCTCGGTCGGTGATGACCTTCGCGCTGGTCACCTCGCCGTATGCTGCAAAAATTTGTGTGAGCTGTGCTTCGTCCGTCTGGTACGGGAGTCCTCCGATGTAAATACGCATGTGCTAAGTTGAAAACAAAAAAGAAAAATTACCGATCGAGCTTACGCCAGCAACGGCCTTGCGAATGCGGAAATAATGGTGCGCAGTGAGATTCACGAATGACAGGACTGCCAGCCAGCGCAGAGCGTGCTTCAACGAGGGCCGCAGCCAAACGATCGGTCGAACCAGATGCATATACCTTCTATCCACGAAACACACGAACCCAAAAGGTACTATGAATTTCAGACTTTTCAAATGCCGAGTTCCATGAATTAGTTCGGGTTTCCGAAGCCAAAATTCATCTTCTGCCGAGGCTATTTTGTTAGAGTAAAGCCTATCGTTTTGACACCAGTCGGCGTCCTCAACCGCAGATAGTAAACACCGTTGGCCATATCGGAAATCGGCATGAGTGCATCATGCCGCCCGGCGCCGCGGCTCAGGCCCTCGAACACTTGGAGCTCTCGGCCCATGAGATCGAAGACAGCGAGTTCGGAAGTTTCTTCTGTCGGCAGATTGTACTCTACATGAAGTGCACCCTCGTCCACACCCTCAACCCAAAGCGTGAGCCCACTCGCGGCATCGAATTGTCCCGCACTTGCCGGTGGAGGTGGCGGCGGAGGTGGCGGAGCCACAACTTCTGAGTCTGCAAAACTAAGCGTTACGATCTCGCCCTTATGTACGCTGATATCCTGCCACACGAACGTCTTAGCCATGCCACTATCGGTGTAGTTCAGAACATACGTGTAGTGCACCGTATCTTTGATTGCGGCGAAGACGAAATTCCCCAACTCGTTCGTCCATGCGGTATCGATCCACCAAGTGTAGTTAGGAATGGAGTAGCGCGTGAGCGTTCGAATGACCATCGCACCGCGGATGCCCGTTTGGTGGTCGTGTGTTACAACATGTCCTTTCACGATTCCAGCGATGGGATTTGCCTGGCCCGTGAAATTCATAGGCTGCTTGCCATTGAGGAGATGGCCGTTCACGCCATAGAATGAAATCGACGAGGCGTTACCACTCACTTCCTCAAGGGGCGCCCAAGTCAGGCCGCCATCATAAGTCACGAAGCTGCGAGCGCTATCGCCAGTGGCAAATCCAATGTCAGTATTGAGGAAATAGAGACCCGTAATGGTCTGCTTGCTCAATGTCATTTGCGGAGTGTGCAGTGTCCCAAACACATCCCCGATGATCCCCTGCACTCCACCGACAAAAAGATGATCCGGTGACGTGTAATAAACCGCCCGAAGATCGCCGGTCACGAATTGCGGATTGTATAACTGCCACGCCGAACCATCGTACAGGAAATAGGAATCGAATCCCACAATAGCGCCATGCATGGCATCGAAGAAATGTATTGCATTCAATGTCATATTACCGAGCGATGGCAGCGCGGTCCAGAATGCATGCCCACTGGAGTCGAGACTGCGCTTGAGCACAACGCCACCGTCGCCAATCGCCCAGGCGGTATCACGGTGCGAAAACGCAATGGCACGGAGCGTCTGTGTTATCCCGGCGTTCTCCTCGGTCCATGTCTTTCCGCCATTTGTTGTCGCAAGTATTTCGCCCAGTTCTCCAACCGCGATGCCTGCAAGAGGATTTGCAAATCGAATATCGTTCAGATATTTATCACTCGGGCCGACAAAGATTGGATTCCAGTGTCCGCCGCTGTCCGTCGTCCGCCAGATGATATTCCTTCCGATCGCAAACCCAACGAGCGAATCGGGATAGTACAACTTCGTAATGCCGCTGGAGGGGTCGATCTCTGAGATGTTCGAGAAAAGACCCTGCACCGGTGCAGGCCCCATCTCGATCGTCGGAATCGTATCGCCATCCGCTGGGGGGATCATCCTGAAATATGTGGACCGGTAATTCTCGCGCGCGATGTAAGCTAAATAACCAAATTGGTTATATACCGTGAAATGAGCCGAGAACCGCGCATTATTGTCGATCGGGACTATGTCATGCGGGAAGGCGCCTAAGCCTGGGACCACACACATACCACCTGACAAGCCCAAGCCGGTTAGAGAATCCACAACATAAGCGGAGATCGTCGCATCAAATGGCGGTGGCAAGGCATTGAAGTTATTCACAAGGAAGTATGGTGCAGAGCCGGACGTCTGCACGTAAACGAAATAATATTCACTTCCTGTATAGATATGCTGAACTCCCTTCAACATCCAGGTGGCAGTATCAGTCAATCCGAGCGGAAGCGGGGCCGGAGCAAGCGCCTTCATCCGCAGTGAATCCAGAATAGAAACATCCGTGCATGGAACGATGAGACCCGTCGGTCGCAATGGTGTGGCGCTTGCGATATTCGTACACGTCAGGGTCGCCGTAATTGGTATTCCCTCATAGCTGAGGGGATTCGTGAGAGTGGCACGTATGCGAATAGAATCGCCGATTGTCATGAGCCGCGCGGGCCATGTTCGTCGCAAACTATCGGCACCGAGGCCCAATTCTCCAAACCGATTATCGCCCCAAACATAAAGATTGCCATCATTCCCGAGCGCAAGTGAGTGATAGAGGCCGGCCGAGACGGCAACAAATTGCGTAACACCCTGTGGCTGCGTCACATACGATCCAATCGGCGTTTGGTGAGGACGAAGGTGAATCAGCGTATCACCGATGCCAAGTTGACCATGCTCATTAGCGCCAATACTCCGGAGGATGCCATCTGCCTGGATAATGAGCGAATGAAATCCTCCATCGGCATCGCTCGCTATTTGTGGTTGAAGCGGAGGCGGAGGATTGAGAGGATCTTCGCCGGCACCATTTCCATAGTGTCCGCTGGCAAGCACGCTGGATTGGCGTTCGTATGATCCGCTAAGAGCGAGCAAAGGAGAGTCAAAACGGTGCAGCGTACTGGACACCCGCCTGGGCGTGGTCGATTGACAATTCCCCATGCTATCGGTCCCCCATCCAAACATCAGGCCATTTGCCGCAACCGCAAGTGTGTATCCCGGGCCTGCCGCGACCTGGGTCCATACATTCACACCTTCCGAAAGGACGGGGACTGGGGTCTTCGAGAGATACCGATTGCCGGTACCAAGCTGTCCATCGTCGTTATTGCCCCAGGCATAGAGTTGACCTGTGCTCGACAGCGCCAGAGAGTGATCGCGCCCGGCCGTCACCCATTTCCATGCGGTCACACCGGGTGGATTTTGCACGCGAGTGGGAATCACAACTTCGCCCAGCGTGCCGGTGCCAAGTTGCCCATATCGATTGCTGCCCCATGCGAAGAGCTTGTCCGAATCCGCAAGCGCCAGTGCATGCTCAGCACCACCGGCAACGAACGTCCAATGTGACGCCCCCGCCGGAATCGGGACTTCGACAGGTGTATAGTGATCGGTCCGATCACCGACGCCGAGTTGACCGTACGCATTCCAGCCGAATGTAAAGAGCCTTCCGTTCTTATCGATCACATACGATGATTGCGACAGTGATTGCTGCCCAAGAAACTGGGCACGGGCTTGATCCTGCGCAATCGGAGCAAGCAGAACCAAGACAAGACCTATGTAGCAAATGCTGAATTTCATGGCAGAGGATGTGTCAGCTATCGTGAAACGACAATGGGCATCGTCGCCGAACCATCGGAAGTCACAATGCGGATGAAATAACTGCCGGCGGGAAGTTCGCGCGCATCGAGCGCGAGCGCGTGTTCACCCGCCGATTCAAACCCATTCAACGGCAGGGCTACCTCGCGTCCCAGCATGTCGAATAGAGAAATACGAACTGCACTTGGAGCAGCAAGATTGAAACCGAACGTTGCCTTCTCTACGACTGGATTAGGAACAAAGGAGAGCGAGAAGTTTGCGATCGGGGCAATTCCTGTCACCCCTCTGGTCGATTTTTGCCGCGTGAAGTCAATCGTCACAGTCGCATTCGCAATCGCTGCATCCTTCGCGCTATCTATGAATGTCCCAATGCTATCACCGGCTACGCATCGGAGCGCGATCCGTCCTGGTGGAAGTCCCAGAATAACATAATTACCGGTCTCATTTGAATAGGCCGTGTGTGTAACGGAATCAGCATCGATGAGCGTGATGAGCGCACCGGAAACAGCAGTCATGTGATCTCCGGCCGTCACTCGCCCGTGGACAATTGCTGTTCCGGAATATGGAGTGACACTGAGTGCAAGCGGCGATGTACCGCGATATGCCAGGCCATGCACCCCAAACATGCTGAATGATGTGAGGTTGCCAGAGACTCCGCTCATTGGGACCCACGTGTCACCTCGATCGTATGTCGCGTAGCCAAGTCCACTATCGCCGAGTGCATACCCAAACTCTGGCGTTAGAAGCTGCAAACTGCGAAAGGACGCTGTCCCAAGTTGGGAGACAATCGGCACATGCGAATGGGATGAATCTATGGCAAGAACACGTCCATTTGTCCCGGCAGCGATGACATACCCAGGTGTACACGAACCCGTTTGAAGAAGATCGTATGGGCCACCGCCGGTCGAGTGCCATCCATTGTTTGAATCGTACTGTGCAATGATCCCTGTCTGTGCGCACGCACTACCGTTCATTGAGTCCAGAAAATACACGTTATTGATCCTCTGTGACATTCGAGCAGAGGTTTCGTTCGTAAGGATACCCGCGCGATAATGGAGAATCACACCACCGTCGCCAACGATCCACAAATGTTGGCCAACCCCACAGACTCCATATAAATCGAAATTCCCGGCACCCGAGACTTTAGTCCATGATACTCCACCATCGATCGTGTGAAGGATCGTACCTGCACCGCCGACGACCCATCCCTCGAGCCGGTTGCGAAAGAAGAGATCGTGCAATGGCCATCCAACCGGCGAAGCAAACGAACGCCAGGATAATCCCGCATCATCCGAGCGATAGATGATCTTTCCCGCAATACCAAAGATAGTGGTATTTTCGACCCAAAATAATTTGTCGAAGATCGCAGGAGCTTGCGCGAGCGTCGGTGCCGCCTCGATTTTCGCGACTACCGGAGTAGGCATGAGCCCGACTGATGGCGAAAGTGTATCAGCAGTCATTGCGAGCGTCACTGACGCGGTAAAGTAATTCTCAATTCTGAATGTCAAAACTGCATCGTTTGTATACGGGAATGGCAACATTTCCCCAAAATACTGCGCCCAATCAAGGAACGTCCCGTCTGCTGCGGTGCGCAGTGTGTCGGTCACGGTGCGCAACGCATACTTTCCCGCCTTCGCTGTATGCTGGATCATGACGATGACACCCGCAAGTGGTAAACCCGTAAGCGAATCGTGGACGGACCCACGGATTAGTCCCCATGATTTCGCGGGTATGTTTATTCCATGTCCCACAATAAGCGGCGCCGATCCCGATGCCCGAATGTAAGCATAGTAGTAAAGAGTATTGTCGTTACCCCGTGCGGAATCGGAATTCATTTGCCACGTTGCGGTCCCGGATTGCCCCGGCGGAATAAGCGCGGGGGCGATCTGCTGGATTTGCGAACTTCCATTCGATCGAATCGCCGAGCCATAGCAAAGGAAGGCCGAGGTATTGGAGAGAGTCTGACCGATTGACAAATTGGTGTCCGTTAGATTAATATCGAACGGGCCTCCGGGCCACGTGTCCGGCCCTGTTAGGGTTGCCTTCATAGTCAACGAATCGCAAACGCTGAGAACGCGTCCGGGAAGGGCATCCTTCGGAAGACTCCCTCGCCCCAATTCTCCGTAATTATTCGCACCCCACGAATAAAGCCAACCATCCGAGGCAATCGCCATGGAGTGATTGAGTCCTGCTGCGACCGCCACCCACTGCCGGGAGCCAACCGGCGGGTCAACTTGCACAAAAGCAAGACTATCGCCCGGAGACCCGAGTTGTCCGAAATGATTGTCTCCCCCGCAAATCAAATGACTACTTTCGCTGAGATATGAGGAATGGCTTGCTCCCGCGGCGACGCCGACGGTGGGCACGCTGGAATTTGAACCGTTGGAAGCGTAGATCAAGTCGATCTCATTCTTTCCACCGGCAGCAAGAAATGGCAGTGGGCCATTCGTCATACAGTTGTATGGTAGCCGTCGCCAGACTCCCGTCGAATCGATCCCAACGGAATATGTTGCACCAGTCTTGGTAATTGCGAGGGTATATTGGTCACCAGCCGCCATGGCGGCCCATCCGGTCTCGCCTTCCGGAATAGCAACAAGGTGCGGCTTCGTATATGATACATGGTCTCCAGTGCCAAGCTGCCCAAAAGCATTCGCGCCCCAGGCGTAAAGTTGTCCGTTTGTTGCAAGCGCCATGGAATGGTCTTGTCCGGCTGAGACCCACCTCCAAGCAGTGACACCTGATGGATTCGGTATTAAGACCGGACTCGAGGCTTGACTCATAGAGCCGTTTCCAAGCTCGCCGTCACCATTGAAGCCCCAGGCATACAGCTTCGTGCTGTCTGCGACCGCGAGCGCATGCCGGGCGCCGCCGGCAATGGAAGTCCACTGCGAAACGCCAGGTGGCGTTGGGACTAAAACCGGCGCGTTCTGATTCGCGGTCGAGCCGATTCCGAGCTGACCGGTCGCATTCCAGCCCCAGGACCAGAGTCCGCCGTCCTTATCGATCACATACGATGATTGCGAGAGCGACTGTTGCCCGAGAATTTGTGCATGAATGACGACCGAGGTTGCCAGAACTCCCCAAATGACCAAAAGTAAAAGACTAACACGGTTCAGCATACTGATTGAGTTGAGGGTACTGGATACGAAACTACGAAAAAGTGACACTATAATTTTAAAACGGCAGGAATCGCATGGCCGCAAACAATGCTACAAGAATCGGTTAGTGTAAACAATCCATCTTATTTGAATTTGTTACACCCGTCTTGAGCGTTAGCCTCACAGATAGAAGACTAACAAACATGCAAAAGGTAACAAGATCGTGATGGCGGAAGCTCGGAAAATTCAAATCGTCCTCATTCCGGGTCTTGGTGGAGATCATCGGATGGCATATCCCCAGAAGGATCTCCCGTTCGATCTTATCACGCCGGACCTGATCGAGATGAAGCCAGCCGAAACCCTTCCGGAATATGCGCGACGGTTCGGCGAACATCTCATTGGCGGACGGCTGATTGATAACACACAGCCACTCTTCCTCGCCGGATACTCATTCGGTTCAGCAATCGCACTTGAGTTGGCACCGACATTTCAGCCGAACGGAGTGATCTTGATCGGAGGACTGGTGAGCGGAGGCGAACTTCGTCCGATCGTTCGATACTTTGGTTTGCACTTCGTTCGCCATATTCCACTTATCGCATTCACACTTGCAACTCCTGTCATCAGAAAGTTTATGCGACGCAATTCGGAAGTCCCCGAGCGAGATCTCGATAGTTGTATGGTGATGTATAAAGATTTCTCACGCAATCTATTTCGTGCAGCGTATCACGCAGTCGCGCACTGGCGCCTCGAACGCTCGGACATTCCTTCATCTCGTCCATTCACAATTCCCATTCTCCGAATTCACGGTGAGTGCGATCAAATCATAACTTGTCCAACGGCAAATTCGAATGATAATGAGGATCTGCTGATTATCTTGGGAGCAAAGCATCTCATCAACTTCGCTCGGCGTGAAGCTGTCAATAGGGCAATCGAGAATTTCATTGACAGAACAATGCAGGACACGGCTTAGAACATTTCGAGTGTTACGCCAGCCATGGTACGCAAGGCCTCCGGTGATTTTCCACATGATCAATTGGCGGTGCTACGCGATAATAAAGGGTGCCAATCACTTCATCATAGTTTGTCCCACACAATGTAGATAAATTCGTTGATAAAGCCAATATTGCCAACAGGTCGGTGTGTAAACGAATGCTAATAAGTGCATAACTTCGCTCAATCCCTTAATCCCTTCAATTTCAGTGTCTTTCGCGGGTTCCCAGAAGTTGCCGAGTTTGGCCTTCTGCGAAATGATTTGTAGGATATGACTATAAATATCGGTGGACAACTTGGGCAAAATCCCAATTGTGGCTCACCTTAATTCAGAAACTAAAATAGCACTCAGCCCACCACTGGAAGGGCAAACCATACTCGATGGGACTAAACTTACTTGATAAACCTGATCCGAATCGGTTCGGAAGAAGCTCCATCCTGCTGGATTCGGACGATATATTCGCCCGATGGGACAGCAAATCCGGAGAGAAGTACACGGTTACTTCCAACCGAAAGCTCACCGACCTCGACCGTTGCCTTTTCAACTCCGCCGATGTCATAAACATGCGCTTCGGCAGGGCCGCTACGGTCGGTCATGATCTCGAGGTTTAGCTTTGATGTCGCCAGCAATGGATTTGGCCACGCATTGACAACAACGATCCCAGCGCGAGGCTCCGCATCGCCATCGGGGATACCAAGTGTCGGGTTTACGATCATCGAGAAGCGGTACGTACCCGAATCCGCTATACTTGCTCCGCTTGGATGAACGTGGACAAGGAAGACTGCTGAGTCTGTCTTAGAAAAGGATGGCGGGACGGTAGCCCAGAGCAATATGTCTTGAGATGCGTTGAGATCTCCTGCGCCGGCAAAAGGAAAGGAAATGGTCGTCGTGTCGCTTGCACAATTATCGCCATTGATACAAATCTTCGAGCTCCAGCCAAGTGGCAGGATCTGTTGTGTCGAAACATTAATAGTATTTGGCGAACAACTGAGATTCTGTATATTCGCACGCATGGGATGTTTGCCAGAGCCCTGAAATGACTGCGAAAAGTTCACTGCTGTCATTTGGAAGCTTAACGAATCCTGTGGAACGTAGGTAATATAAAATGGAAGTTGGATCGTATCAGCTCGATCGCCGGTCAGGGCGGTGAGGGTCAAATAGATAATCGGGTTAACCGGAATTGGACTGTATCCAGGATTGATATCGAGAGTGAGCAGCATTGTCGTGTCCGAAGGGAATACGTACCAGGCGCTATCGGTACCGGGAGAATAACAATTTTCCCCAAAACAGACACTCGATGTCCATCCACATGGCAAGGACTGCATCCGATTGAATTTGATCGTGTCCGCCGTGATATTCGTATTGCGGATCAGTCCCAAAAACTTGGTGGGAGATCCATCGCTCACATCGATCGTGTCGGATGTCGTAATCGTAACCGTAAACGTCGGCGAGTCGCCGGCGGGCCGGACACTGCGTTTCGGATAGAGTTGCTCAGTGGAGGCGTCCTGAGACGAAGCGGAAAGTGCTTGCGCGTGCGCAGTAGCCATTGTGCCAAGCATGAGGCTTAGCAAAATGCCGAACGTAGCGAAGCAGAGTGAAACTCGGCGACGGGGCTTGCCTTGCATAACTCTTAAAAATCTCCCATCGCACCGTGCGATGGGAGATCTAAAAGTTGTCGCCCGTCAAATTGGTTCGCTAAAATTAGCAGACGCTCATTCTTCAGTGCTTTGCGAGCCCCCTGCCGTATGCCTGATAGAAGTCCGAAATATCGGCGAAGGAATTGAACGGTCGTTCTTCGTAGTAGGAGTATTCGAGTTCGGATTGATTGACAAATTCCGGATCGAGCACCCGCAACAGCGTTGCTGTGGAGCGATAGACTTTCCAATGCTCTGCGGTCAGTACGGCGCGCGGTTCCTGGAAGGATACGACCCAGTCGGCACCCAACGATCTCGCATATTTTTCGAGTGCTGGGGCAATATCCTCCGCATACTCGAATTGCAGCATTACCCGCCCAAGAACGACGGCACTTTTCGGCATGATCGAGTCCGGCAACGGTTCATGATAAAAGAGCTCCATGGTATCATTGACTGCCGGTAAATTAAATGGTGTATATCGGTCGACGATCACGGAATCGCGTCCGCTTGCCTTCAACACTTGACGAACCGCGTGTTCCGGTTTCGATTGAAAATACTGCGCATTGCCTGTTCCTGCTCCCACAGCGATCAATGCCACCACCACTATTACCCACTTTACTTGTTTCATATCCCTTTCGGTCCCTTCTTCCTTCCGGCGATGAGATGCGGATGAAGTACGTCTCATCGTGTGTCGCCGAATGTCCCCTTACGTAGCCACTCGAGAATAGGGACAAGATATGGGCCAGACCTATGCAATCGTGATTTCATCGATTACTATGATTGACCAACAGAAATGAGCAGCAGTCAGGTCAATTCCCGATCCCTCGGGATTCATAGCCCGCCGCATTCTCTTTCATGCGTGGAGGCTCTCATGAGTAGCAAATCAACATTCGTCCTCGTTGCCGTGCTCGCGCTCTGTGCGTGCTCGCAGAGCGTGTCCGTGATGCAAACGCCGCAAGTGTTGCGGCCAGTATCTGCAACAATCGACTTTGGCACCGTACCGCTCTGGCGAGAGGCAGATACAGCCTACGCGCTCCATCTCAATCGTCTCGATTCGATCACATCGGTTGCGTTGTCTGATTCGGATTTCACGCTATTGAACTCACCGCTCTCTATCCGCAAGCAGGATTCGACTGTCTCGCTTAACATCCGGTATCAGCCTCAATCGATCGCAAACCACGCGGGAAGCCTGCTGCTCCTCGCGGGGAATGACACGGTGGCGATGGTTTCTCTCACGGGTGGGACGTCGCCATTTGAGCGGCATGTGGGGGATTCGTATGTGTTTGCGGACACTGGAGGGAGATTGGACAGTGTATGGGTTTCGGCCCTTCCCTTGACCTTGATGGGTGGATTTGACGTAAGAGGCGAGGAGGGTGGGGACTGGATCGTCGGGGATTGTGGACCGTGTCGCTACACCATGCGTCTGCCATTTATATCACGAATACCATACTCGGAGGGCAAAGCAGTAGATACCCCCTACTTGCATTGTTCCGAGAACTTTGAGCAGTTCATTTCGGACACCACAACCTTCATTCTGAATGAAGCAGTATTGTCGACCGAGATGGTGTCAACCTATGACAGTTATGATTTCAGAAATCGCTTCGGCGGGTCGGGTAGCGGCGAATTTGCAACATACGTCGAGTATGCTCCAGCAATCGCTTTCGTAGTCAGATGGATAGCGGAAGGGCCGTGCCCCGTCAACTATCGCCTCATCCGCTTTCACCTGCGTCGCTAACCCGGAATTCTCATCCCCCGCTCGAAGTTAGTTGCTGGCGTCTATCACTTTCGTTATTAACCAATGTCTCCAATGCTAACCCTCTCGCAGCAATTCGCAACCCTGATCGACCAGACTCGTTTCGACGAGGCGGCTGAACTTTTGGCCGAGGAATGCCAGTACCACTACTGGGAAGGAAATTACTCGGGCCGAAAGAACATCGCGAACATCTACCGACACCTATATGAGTTTACGAAGAAGATGTTCGATGAAGCAATTCCGTCATCCGAGATTGAACCGCTGGATGGCTCATCGTGTAGAGTCCATTTCAAAGACCAGGTACGGATTGGCGAGCTATGGCATGAGAGCCGATTCGATCAGGTGCTCCGGTTCGAGGACGGACTGATCGTTGACATCCGTGAAGTCCAGATTCCTGGTGAAGCCGAGGCCATGCAGGAATTCTTTAAGGAAGCCAACTCGCCGTTCGCTACAACGGCCTAGCCACCCCCTGCCCCCGCCTTGAAAAGGCGGGGGTTCTTCATCTAAGCCCGGAACAAACCCCCTTCTCTGCTGTTATCAGCCTCTCCTCAGGTGAAATCCTGCGGAAAAATGCGAGCGGAGAACGAAAACTCCGCGAAAAGCATGAGCGATCATGCGTATTTAGTCACAAATAAACGACGACAATGGGAATCAGTAATCCTCGCCCCGCAGTGGGTGCGAACAAGAATCGTAAGCGCGTAGGCCGTGGCGAAGGCTCCGGACACGGCAAGACCTCTACTCGCGGCTCCAATGGCGCCGGTTCGCGCTCAGGTAATAAGTACCGCGCCGGCTTCGAAGGCGGACAAATGCCTCTGGCGCGCCGCCTGCCGAAATTCGGCTTCCACTCTCCATTCCGCACGGAATACCAGATCCTGAATGTCGATGCGCTCGAGATGTGCATCGCAAATGGCCGTCTGCCGCAGGGCCAGACGATCACTCCAGATACTCTCTGGGAAGCAGGACTGATTAATCGTCAGGGCATGCCGGTCAAGATCCTCGGCAATGGAGAGCTTTCCCAAAAGCTCAATGTCCAGGCGCACAAAATCTCGAAGAGCGCCATTGAGAAGATCGAGAAAGCCGGCGGCACGGCCGAACAACTTCTCGCAACGTCAGTAAAGAGTAACGCGTAACGAGTAACGAGTGACGTGTGGATGAGGCGAGGTCCTACGCTCGTTACTCATTCCTCGTTACTCATCCACTACTATGAGCAGGTTAACAGATAGTTTCCGCAATATTTTCAAGATCGAGGAGCTGAAGGACCGAATCCTCTTCACGATCTTCTGCCTGATGGCAGTTCGTCTTGGCGCGCATATCACGCTGCCGGGCGTCGATTTCCACGCACTCGATAAGGCTACATCATCGAGCAACTCGCTCTTCGGGTTGTACGATCTGTTTGTGGGCGGCGCGTTCAAGAACGCTGCAATCTTCGGTTTGGGCATTATGCCCTACATCTCGTCCTCAATCATTATTCAGCTTTTGGGAGCGGTTGTCCCGTACTTCCAGAAACTGCAAAAAGAAGGCGAAGATGGCCGCAAGAAGATCACGCAGCTCACGCGCTTGGGCACGGTGCTCGTTTCGATCGGTCAGGCATCCGGTATGGCAGTCTATCTGTCGAAGCAGTCGGGTGTTGTTGCAGCCGGCATCAATCCGTTCTTCTTTACCATCACGACGGTCATCTGCCTGACGGCGGGATGTATGTTGATGATGTGGATCGGCGAACAGATTACTGAGCGCGGCATTGGCAATGGAATCTCGCTCATCATTTTCATCGGCATTGTCGCTCGATTCCCGAACGCGATCCTGACGGAAGTACAGATGGTCGCGACGAACCAGCACAACATCATCGTCGAGTTGGTGCTCTGGGCCTTCTTCATTGCAATCGTGACGTTCGTCGTACTAATGACCCAAGGGATTCGCAAGATTCCGGTGCAATACGCAAAGCGGGTAATCGGACGCAAGGTCTATGGCGGCGTAACGCAACATATCCCAATGCGCATTAACACCGCCGGTGTTATGCCGATTATCTTTGCGCAGTCCATTCTGTTTATTCCGACGACCGTCGCCCAGTTCTTTCCGAACACAAGCTTTGGCGATTTCCTGAATAACTTCTTCAGCTATCGCTCCATGGGCTATTCGATTGTCTTCGCGATCATGATCGTCTTCTTCACGTATTTCTATACGGCCATCGCGTTCAATCCACGCGACGTGGCAGATACGATGAAGAAGCAAGGCGGATTCATCCCAGGCGTGCGTCCTGGCAAGCATACATCGGATTACATCGATAACATCCTTACGCACATCACGCTTCCGGGTGCGATCTTCCTTGCGATCGTGGCCATCCTGCCGGCATTCGTAAGCTATCTTGGCGTAACGAGTGATTTCGCGCAGTTCTTTGGCGGCACGAGCTTGCTCATCATGGTCGGCGTTGCACTCGATACGCTTCAGCAGGTAGAATCGCACCTCACGATGCGTAACTATGAAGGCCTGATGAAGGCTGGGAAGATCAAGGGACGCGTAGGCGTGGGTGGATACTAGAACCACGATTTCGCGGATTCAGGGGGATTACGCGGACGATTATTTGGATTTCTTTCGCGTAATCCTTCAAGATTCTAACGTTTCTGAATCTACCACAACGGCCTTTACTAAATCCAATAAATCGTCCGCGTAATCCCCCTGAATCCGCGCAATCCAGGTTCAATCCAGTGTTCCGTCACGCCACTCGCCTGATCAAGAATGAGAACGAGATCGCCAAGATGCGAGACTCGTCACATATCGTTGCGGAATGCCTGAATCACATTGAGAAGCTGATTCGTCCCGGCATTACCACATTCGAATTGGAGCTTGCCGCCGATGACTTTATCCGCCTGCAAGGCGGAGTACCTGCATTCAAAGGCTACAAAGTTGGTCGGCAGACATTCCCGTATGCTGCTTGCGTTTCTGTCAATGATGCCGTCGTGCATGGATTTCCCACCAAGCATCCCCTCAAAGAAGGTGATATTGTCTCCTTCGATGTCGGCGTCGAAAAAGATGGCTGGTTCGGTGATGGCGCATGGACTTTTGCCGTCGGTGTAATCAAACCCGAAGTGCAAAAGCTGATGGATGTCACCCGCGAGTCCCTCATGCTTGGTGTCGCGATGGCCCGCACAGGCGGAAGACTTTTCGATATTGCGCAGGCCGTGCAGGATTATTGCGAAGCGCATGGCTACGGCGTCGTCCGTGAGTTGGTAGGCCATGGCATTGGGCGGCATCTGCACGAAGACCCACAAGTTCCGAATTACGTCCCCAAAGCCAGCGAAGGCTTCCCGAATTTAGAGCTCGCCGAGGGCATGACGCTTGCCATCGAGCCGATGATCAACATGGGCACAGCCCGCGTGAAGACCGGCAAGGACAAGTGGACGGTGCTGACCGCCGATGGCAAGCCCAGCGCGCACTTTGAACACACAGTGGTGGTACGCAGGGGCGGCGGAGAGATACTGACGAAGTAAGCACTTTAGCCGAAGGCGCTGTGTTGTTTGCCCCTCATGACAACAGAAATCACACCTACCCATATCGCCGAATTGCGGGGCCGCCTGGCGGAGCTCGGCGACTCTCTTTGACCTCGCTAAAAAGCAGAAGCGAATCGATGCCCTCGAAGTAGAATCCGGCTCCACGGAATTTTGGTCCGATCCCAAGCGCGCCCAGCGGACCATGCAGGAGCTATCCCGCCTTAAGAAAGAACGCGACGACTACGAAAAGCTGAAAGCCCGCGTGGCCGATGCGGATGAACTCGCGCAGATGGCCCGCGAGGATGAATCCATGGCAGAGCAGGTTGCCCAGGAATTCCAGCAACTCAGCGATGATTTCACCGCGCAGGAAATCGCGCTGATGCTCAGCAAGCCGGACGATCACAAGGACGCGATCATCACCATCAACGCCGGCCAGGGCGGCACTGAAGCCTGCGACTGGGCGGAGATGCTCGAGCGGATGTACACGCGCTGGGCCGAGCGGCAAGGCTATAAAGTCCGCATGCTTGACGAGTTAGCTGGCGAAACCGCTGGCATCAAGAGTGCAACCCTCCAGATCGAGGGCGAGAATGCGTTCGGTTATCTCAAGACGGAAAACGGCGTGCATCGTCTTGTCCGCATTTCGCCGTATGATGCGAACGCCCGGCGTCACACGAGCTTCGCAAGCGTCTATGCTTATCCGGTGATCGAGGAGGACAACACAGAAATAGTCCTCAATCCATCGCTGCTCCAGCGCGATACCTACCGCGCAGGTGGCAAGGGTGGGCAGAACGTCAATAAAGTAGAGACAGCTGTGCGGCTGACATACAAGTACACCGATACCGAAGGCAATCCACATACGGTCATCGCCGCTTGTCAGGAAGAGCGCTCACAGCTACAGAACGGCGAGCGGGCGATGAAGATGCTGAAGTCACGTATCGCTGCGATCATCCGCGAGTTGGAAGAAGCTCGCCTGACAGCAATTGAAGGGACAAAGAAGAAGATTACCTGGGGCTCGCAGATTCGCTCCTATGTCTTCCAGCCCTACACCATGGTCAAAGATCACCGGACGAAAGTCGCGAAGACCGACGTGCAAGCCGTCATGGATGGCGACATCACGGAGTTTATGAAGTCGTACCTCCTATTTGAGGCCGGCAAGCTGAAGGTGACGGAGACGGCGGACGAGGAACTATAATCTTATTGCAGAATCGCCACGTAATTGGCTGTCGCACCATTGACCGACGTGAATTCCCCGCCGATAGCGATGTGGCCGCTCGAGATGGCAATTGTGTGAATGAGGCCCTGATTGCCAAAGCCACCAGCAGTTGTTGCGACCTGTGACCACGACGTGCCATCGTACTTTAGGAGCTTGCCGGGTTGCGCGACATAGACCACGCCAGTTTGATCCATTGCAATGGCGGTCGCCTTTACAGTGCCAGTCAGCATACCGACGCTCGACCATTGCGAGCCATTCCAATGTGCGATGCCGTAGCTACTAAGAACTGTTGATCCGATCTGACCGAAATCACCGGCGGCAAAGACATCGGTCCCCCGCGCGACGATTTGAACGCCGGGACCATCTGGCGAGGATGTCCCGAACGCTCCGCCCTGCTTCGCCCAATTGTGGCTATCGGACACCCAAAGATATGGATTGGTCTCGTTGTATCCCATCACAGCATAGAGGCGGCCACCGGACGCTATCATAGATAGAAACGGATTCACTGCATATATTGTGGATGCCGTCCAGACTTTTCCATCGTACTGTTCGATCGTGCCGACGCCATTGTACGCATTCAGAATGCCATCGTCGAAAGTCAAAGCACGAGGATAGTTGCTGCCTCCAAAGGTGAACACCGAATTGTCCATGTGATGCCACTGCGAACCATCCCACCGGGCAATCATACTTAGATTCTCGCTTCCGATCGTCGAGCCGAACTGGCCCGCCACATAGAGGTTCGTGCTGTCGGTTGTTAACGCATCAATCGAGGATCTGGTGAACACCGGTAGCGGCGAACCGACGTTCGCCCACTTGGCGCCATCCCACATGCCGACACCTCGAATCCAAACCCCGCCAATCGAATCAAAATCGCCAGCGACAAAAAGCGTGTTGCCAACGTAAATCGCTTGGCGCACCACCCCGTTTGCTCCGTTTGCAGCCGGTTGCGTGCTACCGCCAGTCGATGTGGAATCGCTCTTGCAAGAAGCAAGCTGAAAAACAGCAGCTATTGCGATTATTGCGCGGAATATTGATAGATTCATAGACTATACGGGTTACTTCACATACTTCCTGCCCTCTTTTTTCAGCCACGCCAGCGCGCCGTATTTCTTCATCCAAAGTCCTGACCAGACTTGCTGGTAGTTGTATGCTTCTTCGGGTGAGAAATACTCGACGAAGCTTGGATTGTAGCGATGGGGCATCCTGTGTTTGTCCTGGTTCATCTCACGCCAAACAAGTGGCCGGCTCTCGACCGCATTCTTCAGCGCCGCCTCCGCATCGTTGGCCTTGATCGCAAAGCCAATGAGCGCTCGGCCAAACAGATTGTGTGCGCTAATCGGATCGCCGGCCTCATTGATGAGGCGTAAGGCATCTGGATACTCGTTATCGCTAATCGCAAGCTCGATCGCCTTCTGCCGCACGCCCATGTTGTCGGCAGGATTGAACTGCAGGTAATCGGCAGCGTAGGCTTTGGCCGTTGCATGATCGCTCGATTCTGCAAGATCGAGAATCATGTAGGCATAAGCTGTAAGAAGTGGTTTGTTGCCAGACCAATCCGACGTAATTCGACCCTTGCCAACAAGATCGTCTGCCCAGAATTTCTGCAGATCGAAAATTGCCGGCTCCAGCACTTCAACAGCTTTGTCGAAATGTTCCTTTTGTCCGTAATATCGCGCGAGTGCAATTGCCGCATTCGCATGGCCCGGCCACTCCGTGAGTAGCTTGTGAATTGCTACGATGCGCGCGGCGACCTTCATATCTTGACGGTACAGCTCCGTATGGGCCTCCTCCAACTCTTTACCGCGCTCGGTCAAGTCATAGACATAGGTGTTCGGCGTGACTTCGAGAAAGCGCACGAACTCATCACTGCCTATGACTTGCGCCTTGCGGATTAACTCAGCTTGCTCTTTGGCTCGCTCCTCCGGACTCTGCTGTTTTTGCTCGTCAACAATAATGTTACCTTGAGCATCGGCACGAAGCCCTGACCGTGTCAGTCCGATATATCGCTGCGGCCGTGTCCCGGCGCGTGCGGCCATGGCGGCTTCGGTGCGGAGCCAATCGATGGCGCCGGCAACCGATTGCCACGACGATCCGAACACTTCATAATATCCGAAAAGGACCTGCAGCTCGCTGACGGCCTCGCCCGGCTTGGGCATGGGCGTGCCGCCTTTCCACTCACGGGTGAGTGCCTCGGCAACCTGCGGCCAGTGCCGCAAAGCTGTATGGAGGGCGCCAGTTGCGTTCTCATGCTGGCCGAGAGCGAAGTAAGCCAACGCACGACCGTACAGAACGTACGGGGAAAGCGACTCGGTTACCGATTCCAATGCAACGATCGCCGCCATCGCGTTGCCACGACGGATCTCGAGCGATACGATGGAGGATAGCAAATGCTCCGGATCGGCCGGTTCAATTTCTCGCGTCAGAAGCGCAACACTTAGCGCCTCATCCAACTTGCCGGCTCGTTCGAGCGCAAATTCGTAATTGGCCAGCAGTTGCACGAACAATTGGGAGCCAGTCGTCCCGGGAAGGACCTGACTCTCGGTAGCGATTCCGCTTGCCGTAAAACCGCGTGCCCAATCCGCGAGCGCGCGCTCGCAAATGTCCACGGCCGGGCCGGTTGCATTATCCTCGATCGCCTGATTGATCGCGTTCTCGACAATCCCGGGATGCGACGGCCACTTGGACTCCACCTCGCCCAAAAGCGCCTGGACATCGCGGTCCTCGATCCCTTCGGACTCCGCAAGCTTGGATGCCTGATCGTAAGTGTGATTTACCGCTTCACCTTCCGAGGTCAATGCAATTCCAAATCGCTTCGTCGAACCCGTGCCCTCAGGCCCGCTGGATATCGCGAGAAACGATTGAATGCCGCTGCTTCCGTGCGATGGGCGGTCTTTACCAAAGGAGAGAATCGTCTGAAATGCTGTGGAGGCCATGGGTTCAACCAAGTTCGTCATTAGTTTGCGGGAGTGGATTGTTTGCTGGCATCCTCAAATCCCGTTGCGATCGCATGATCGTAGGTGTCAAGTAACTCGTGCTTAAAGGCGCGCGGCGCGAGATCGCGGACATAATAGCCATCGCGGTAGCCAAGCCCGTAAAGCTGCTGGCCCCAGCGGTAGTATCCTTCCTCGATCTGATTGTATGCAATGTTGTGATGCGCGTAGGCCTGCCCATCTTGTGCCAGTCTCGTCGGATCGAGTGCGCCGCCGACCGATTCACGGATGACATACGCGTCCTTCGTATCGAGCGAGCTCTGATCCGGAAAGCCGTGATACGGCTGCTGTGTACTGCCACACGAGCAGAGCAGCAGCAATAGGGGTACAAAGGAGAGTGCGGAAAAAGAGATCGTGAGTGATCGCGAACGGCGATTCGGACGACAAGGCATGACTGATCGGTTCTGGTTGGTTTTGAAGATGGTCTGAATGGTGACCGAGTGACAGATTTCTCATACACACGGCACCTGCGAACAAAGCCAAAAGGCCTAAAGTGCGTTCTGGGCCGCTCCAGCAGCAGACAGCCAATCACACCCGTGGCGGGCCAGCGATTCTCAGTCAATCCCCGTCCGCCTGGCACGAGTCCCTGTGGAATTATCTCTTCCGTTCCTATATTATACCGATTGTCACGGTTGTTGCCAGCGATGGCGCTCGGCATATTTCATTTTTGAACTTCTTTTATGGCATCTCGACGCTCAGCACTCTTTGTTCCTATCGTGGTCGGCCTGGCGCTTGCCGCCTCCTTCGCGGTCTACAAACTCAGCTCCTCGCAAGACCTGCTGCCGGATTCCGCCCGAGCGGCAACACGAGACGCCGCGACACGAGACGCCGCCGAGACCATGGATACTGCCGCGCAGGCCCCGAGGCCCGCACCTGACTTCGAACTGAAAGATCTTGATGGAAACGTCCATCATCTTTCCGATTATCGCGGAAAAGTTGTCGTGCTCAACTTTTGGGCAACCTGGTGCCCGCCGTGCCGCAAGGAGATTCCCGATTTCATCGAACTCCAAAAGCAGCTCGCGCCCCAGGGCGTCCAGTTCCTCGGCATCGCGCTCGATGATGAAGGACTTCCGAAGGTCAAGCCGTGGGTCGCCTCGCATGGGTTCTCCTATCCCATTTTGCTGCCGGACGCCGCCGGGAAGGTCGTCGCAAGCTACGGCGAAATGAGTTCTATCCCGGTCACCTACTTTATCGACCGCAAGGGCGTCATTCGCTCCACCTTTATTGGCATGAGGCAGAGGCCTGTCATCGAAAAGGAGCTCGCGCCACTCGTCGCTGAAAAATAAGCCAGCAGAGTTAGAAAGCCAGATCGAGCTGGCAGGTAATGTCTCCGGAAGAGCGGCCCGCATACGATGCGAGGCCGCTCCCCAGTATACGGACTCCATCGTACAGCGTCTCCCCTGCTTCCACAGATATGTCAATGGACCGCCACGTAGTCAACGTTGACCGTCCGGAAATCCGGTAACCCCGACCATCCAGGAGTAGGACGCCTCCAGTACCGGGTGTCCTCGTTTCGTAGATGTATAAAGCGGAAGCATACGAGTCCGTCCCGAACCGCGCGGCGCTCAGTGCGAGTTTGAATTTTCCGCTCAGTGAGTGCATCACAACTTCAGCGCGACCAAGCCAGCCGCTCTCAGCATGTGTGGAATTGCCTGACGCCACGGGACTCACTACTCCAACATGCTCGTATCGTGCCGTTAAGGTAATGGCCGCCGTTGCTGCGTAGGCGGCCTCGAATCGGATATTCGTCGCACTGCCAGAGGACGTTGCAAGCCTGGATAGATCAGAATCGAGAACTGTCGAGGAAACTGCTGAACGGTTAACACGCCGAACGATGAAAGCGGCATCGAACCTACTCGTTGGCAATCTCAAATATGCCGCGCATTGATAATCGCTTCGACGCCGCCCAAAAATGTCCGAGACCGGCAATAGTGCGGATGAAATCTCAGCATACGATGAGACTCGAAGCAGACCGGGGATGATCGCAAACTCGATGCCAGTATACAAAACATCGGCATTTGAAAGCGCTAACGTGCTTGTGCCAGAGATCTCGCCAAACGGTGAGACACTTCCGTACGGCAGATGATAGTACAGCACAGAGATCGCCGTTGTAGTTGATGGCTGAAGAATGCCGGATGCCGAAAGCAGAAGTGCCTTGCTCGTATCATTGGCTGTAAGTGCTGCTTCGATATGGCTTGACCAGGTCTTCGCGACAGCCAGAATGTCTGAGCCGAGTGCATCGACGGCGCGACCAACAAAGGGAATGCTCGGGGTTCCATTATAGGGATGGTCATATCGCGCATCGAATGCAGTGAGCCCCGCGGAAATATAGAATGCCTCGGTATCGGTGGTGGACACACTTGCACGAATGCCGCTCAACTGTAGCGATGAAGTGTTCTTAAGAGCGAGTTCGTCTATCGTGCGGTGGTTTGTGCTTGTATAAATGGTTTGAATTGTATCACTCGATACACGTGAATCAATTTGCCGATTCGATCCGAAGAGAAGAAGACGAGTCGTCATCGATCCAGGCGATCCAATCGCAAATTGTGCGGCAGCACCACGGAGGGCATGACTCGGATCGGTGCCGAGGGTTCCGCGAACACCAAACGCTCGCGGTTCCGCCGAGGAGGCTGCTGCGCTGCTCCTGCTTCCGCTGGCACCACCACCAAAGAGAAGGCCGGTGCCAAAGGCAAGAGCATAATCCCCCGCCACGAGCCGCTCCACCCGAATTGAATTGGAGATTGGAATGGCTTGGCGGAGTTCAGCGAAGCCACCAAGCCGGTCCGTGAACTTGGGCTCCCATGCTTTCTTGCGCTGCATGAGGGCGGCATTCACGGCGCTTGTACGAATGCCGGCCCGCGTATAGAAATCATCAGGCGAGCCGAGATACACACCACTTTGAAATCCTTGCTCAGATTCTGGTGCGATCGAACTCTCTGCACGTGATCGGAGAGAGCAATGCATGACCGAGTCCGATGCAGACTGCGGTATACTATACTTCGCGTTCGCTCTTTGTCGTCGCAGGGCTTTTGGCCAAGTCATATCAGGCTCGTTATGGATTGCCTGAATTCCGCTACCGGACGTTGGCGGATCGTCGAGATATTCTAAGATTTCTTCGGGATCGAACTCGGATCCACCGGGCTGACCGAGGATTTGAGCGGCCTCCGCCGCCGTCTGCCCGCTATCGCGCGCTTCGGGGAGGAGTTTCGATTGTGCGCAGACTTGCCACGCCGGTAACGAAATAAGCGCGAAGAAAAAACAACCGGTTGAGATCTTCGAAGATCTCCTGGAGAACCAAGTCACTGTCCGCAGATGATACCGAAGCCAAATGTGCTTCCAAGATCGGGATGCCGCATGATTGCGAAATCGAATTGCATGGAGGAATAGTGTAACCCAATACCGCCACCAATGACACCGGTCGCGGTCTCGGTTCCGATCCGGAATGTAAGATATCGGTTGAGGAGATATTCGATACCCGCCAGGACCGAAGTGGTTTCTCCTTCCGGCGACTTCACGGCCACATGGAGCGTGAGTTCTTCGCTCGAATGATATGTCAGTGCGAGATAGCCTGTCCGCGGTTGAGTTTCGACATCCTGATTCTTGTACAAGCTCACGAGATGCGACACCACTGCCGCACCTCGAAGATCGGGTGTAATATCGAACGTCGCTCCGGCGTCGGCGGAAAGCTCGGAAATCGGAAGGTAATTCTGGCCAAAGCTCAAGTCTGAATATCGCAGTCGCAGACCCGCACTGGCCCTGCGTGCAGCCCTGGATTCATTTTCGGAAGTTCCGGTGTCTCGTGCGCCAATAGGGAACATATGAGAGAGGGTCAGCCCAACTTGCTGCCGGGCAAAGACATCCTGATACTGAAACCGAGAGAAGTCTGCGGCAATGGCATCGCGGGCGACCGGCATCCATCGTCCACTGGCCATGGCGGTCCAGCTGCGTTCAAGATTGTTCGGCGCGGGTAGGAAACCGGCTGCGCATCGGGAATCGGTGTCGGTAGAGCTGGCAGGGTTCAGATCAGTGGGGTCGGTCGCATCGGCGATATTGCTCCCGGCGAGTGCGAGGGCGCGTGGTGCCATCGGTGCATCGGGCGCAAAGACCTGGGAATAGGCATTCCGCGCATCGGTCAGGATGAGGAGCGCGATGCAGCTACCGAAGATCATTGCCGATCTCATGGGAGAACCGATCTCATGGAAGAAGGGAAAGACAAAAGATGTCGTGGCAACGTTAGAGGGCCGATCATGGTTGCTGTGCGGCTCTGCGTTTACCAGTCGGAGCGCGCAGTAGCGCCGTGCCGCCCTCGTGGCGTAATGGTAGCCGCAACAGACTTAAAATCTGTTGGTCGCAAGGCCGTCCCGGTTCGAGTCCGGGCGAGGGCACGGTTGGGAAAATATGAAATATGAAGTATGAAATATGAATCGGCGCCCCTTCGTCATTCGTCATTCGTCATTCGTCATTCATCATTCGTCGTTCATCCTTCGTCATTGCAGTCGCGGGTGTTTCCAGATGGGCACGCGTCGTTTGAGTTGGTCGATGCACTCGATGTTGGCGCGGTAGGCCTCGTTGCGGTGGGTGGCTGCGGTGCGCACGTACACTGCGGCCTGGTGCTTGGGCACAAATCCGACGCGATGAATGCAGACCAATTCCAGGAGGTCGTATTTTTCCATGAGTTCGATAGCGATTCGATGCAATTCCGCAATGGCCATGTCCCGAAATGCTTCGTATTCGATCCCCTCAATTCTGATGGCGTCCTCGGAATCGCGTACGACTCCGGAAAACTCGACCACCGCGCCGGCTTGGGTTACCGTGCTCGGCGGTTCGATCGCCCGCTCGACGACATCAATATAGGGTTTGGTCATCACGCTTCAATTCTCTGATAGATAGTTGTTCTTGCGCAAAGCCGGGACTCCGCTCATCCGCCTTGCATGGGTGGAATGATGGAAATGACTTCGCCGGCGGCCAGCGCTCTCTTCATCGTGGCGTAGCTGGTGCCGACGGCATAGAGGCAGGCGCCTCGAATATCGGCGAGGGCCGGGACTTCCCGAAACAAGACATCGAGCGCATCGGCGAGGGTCGAACCTTCGGGCACGGCGATTTGCCGCGCGGGCTGTCCGGCGATATCTCTGGAAATGGAGTAAAAATGAACGTCGATGGTCACGGGTGTGGTCTGCTACTGGAATCGTCTCTGCTGGAAACTCCAAAATCTTCATTCTAAATTCTCAATTATTCATTCCTGGGCCATGTTGGTCATTTTGCTCGACCTATGCTTATCGACCAATACGGCCGCGTCCACGACTATTTGCGAATTGCCATCACCGACAGATGCAATTTTCGTTGCACGTATTGCATGCCGGAGGAGGGCCTTCCACTGGGTCCACATGCAGAATTACTCACGCTTTCGGAAATAGCATCTCTTGCAGAGATCTTCGTTCAGATCGGCGTGCGAAAGATCCGAATCACCGGCGGCGAACCACTTGTTCGACACGGCGTCAATACGCTGTTTGAGCAGCTTGCACGCATTGAGGGATCGCCGGAGCTAGCGCTTTCAACGAATGGGATGTTGCTCGAAGAGCACCTGCCAATGCTTTGGAGTCATGGCGTTCATCAGTTGAATATCAGTCTCGATACGCTTCGCGCCGAGCGATTTCATACCATCACCGGCCGCGATTCGAGCGAGGAAGTTCAGCAAGCGATCCACGCCGCAGTCAAGTTTCGCTCGAATGGACGCAGTTTTCGTTCGGTGAAATTGAACATGGTCGTTATGCGCGGAATCAATGATGACGAACTGCTTGACTTTGTCCGGTTTGGTAAAGAGTTGGCGGACCTGAGTGCGGGTGGACCAGCGCTCGAAGTACGATTTATCGAGTATATGCCGTTTCCCGGCAATGCCTGGGTCGAGGCTCAATGTGTTCCGTGGAGCGAAATGCTTTCGCAGATTCAAAGCGAGTATGTACTCGAAGCAGCAGCGCCGGCACCGGGCAGGTCAGGACCAGCACGATCATTCGATGTTCGATCTGCCGGGTTTCGTATTGGATTTATCACAACCGTTTCTGATCCATCATGTGCCGAGTGCGGCCGGCTTCGGCTGACTGCCGACGGAATGCTTCGCACGTGTTTGTTCGGTCAGGATGGACTCAATCTGCGCAAGATGCTGCAAAGTGGGGCGAATTCTGCAGCGATTGCCTCGGCGGTCAATGCAGCATTGCAGAGTAAATGGTTGGAGCATCCATCGGCGCAAGAACTCGTTCAGTTGAACACACGCGAAATGATTTCCATTGGAGGCTGAGAGACTCACAATGATTGACACGTCCCATAAGTCCCCCACGCTCCGAACTGCACGCGCTTCGGCACTCGTGACGATGCACCCTGATACCATCTTGACAATCCGTGATGGCCGCGTCCCGAAGGGCGATCCGCTCATGGTCGCACGCGTCGCCGCAACGCAAGCGGCAAAGAATACCCAACTCATTATCCCATACTGCCACCCACTGCCCCTGGATTATGTCGGTATCGAGTTCACGGTGCTTGAGGATTCGATTCAAGTGCAGGCAGAAGTAAAAGCCGTCTGGAAAACCGGCGTCGAGATGGAAGCGATGACGGCTGTCATGGTCGCAGCACTCACGCTCTACGACATGCTCAAAATGATCGACGAAGATCTGGCGATTCACAATGTCCGATTGGATTTTAAGTCGGGCGGTAAGTCGGATTTCAAGGAGCAGTTCAGCCCCCCATTGCGGGCCGCAGTTCTCGTTCTTTCCGATACCGTTTCCGCCGGATCGAAGCGGGATACCGCCGGCGAGGCGATTGCGGGCAGCCTCCGCTCGAAAGGCATCCATGTTGAAGATATTACAGTATTGCCGGATGAGACCTTATCGATCGCCCAGAAGCTCCGCTCGTATGCAGACGGCCTAGGGTTAGACATTGTGCTCACAACAGGCGGCACGGGCCTTGGGCCACGCGATGTGACGCCAGAGGCGACGCGACAGATCATTGACCGCGAAATCCCCGGTCTTGCCGAATTGATGCGCAGCTATGGCTCGGAGCGCACCCCCCATGCAGCTCTCTCGCGCGCGATAGTCGGGCAGCGGGGCCGCACGGTTATTGTGAATCTGCCCGGCTCCGAACGAGGTGCGATCGAATCACTTGCAGCTGTTCTGCCCGCCTTACTCCATGCATGTACCGTGATCCGTGGCGGAGATCACATTGAAGCAACATCCCGAAGCATCGCTGAAGCTCGATGATACCGTTAGAGGAAGCGCAGCGATTGCTCGCGGAGTGCGTGAAGCCCGGCCGGATCATCGATTTGCCACTGCTGGAATCGCTCGGGCTCGCACTCGCGAAAAGCGTCACGGCAAAATCAGACAGCCCTCGGTTCGATGTCTCGGCGGTGGATGGTTATGCCGTCTCTCTTGATGATTTTGCAGGCGGACTTCCGACGCTTCCTGTATCCGGAATTCTCGAGGCCGGAACAACGTCTCGCGAGGCTTTGAAGCATGGCCGCACGCTACGCATTTTTACCGGCGCCCCTGTACCACGGGGAGCACATGCGATTGTGATGCAGGAGGACGTTACTATTCAGGGTGATAAGGCCGTGTTTCACAAACACCCCGCACCCGGCCTCCATATTCGTCCGCGTGGAGGAGAATTGCATCGCGGTGAGAAGCTTTTCGAATCAGACACGATCATCACGCCCGCAGTTGCACAAACACTAGCCGCGTCCGGCTATGCGCGAGTCAAAGTCTATGCACGTCCAATTGTATCGATCATTACCACCGGCAATGAGTTGCGCACACCCGGTTCATCACTTCAGCACGGCGAGATCTGGGATTCGAACTCGATCGCGCTTCAAGGCGCCTTGCAGGCACTCGGCATTACCAGTATCCGCATGCACCATGTTGCCGATCATCTGGCAAGCACCACGCGGGCAATTCGTACGGCGCTCGAACGATCGGATATTGTAATCGTGAGCGGCGGCGTGTCCGTTGGCGAGCGGGATTATGTCAGAGAAGCTTGCACGTCGAATGGCGTGCGGGAAATCTTCTGGCGAGTGAGCATGAAACCCGGAAAGCCGATTTACTTCGGCACTGCGCGACGGGCCGGCAAAACCAAATATATCTTCGGACTTCCGGGCAATCCGGTTTCGGTGATGGTGACGTACCAACTTTTCGTACGACCTGCAATCCTCCAGATGATGGGGCACCATAATACGCATAGAAGTGTGCGTGGAATTCTTGCTACCCGGCTCACGAAATCCGATTCAAGACTGGAATTCGTACGGGCTTGTCGAGAATACACGACCGGCGAATTTCCGCGAATTGTTCTTCTCGAGAGTCGCGAGTCTCACATGACGACCAGCATGGCCAAAGCCGATTGCCTCGTCGTCTTCCCTGCCGCTCGTGATAGACTAGATGCTGGCAGCGAAGTCGATGTCATTCCAATTCAGTGGGGAACATACTGAAATCGCATGCCGAACCCGCAGCAACTCCTGCTCGTCCTGCCGCTCATCTTTCTTGTCGCCGTACTTTACTCGAGCGTGGGCCATGGCGGTGCCTCCGGGTATCTCGCCGTTATCTCGCTGATGGGATTCAGCGCGAGGCAATTTGTGCCGATCGTGCTTACACTCAATGTGCTTGTGGCTGGGATCGCCTTCCTCAATTACCGGCGACCCGGTGCATTCGAGATTCGAAAGCTCCTGCCGTTCGTCATTACCTCGATTCCAGCATCCTATATTGGTGGAATGTTGAGAGTCTCTCAACCAGTCTTCGAGATCATTCTTGGTGTTGCGCTCCTTGCGGCGGCGGGGCGGCTGGTCCTTCCAAAGAGTCCGAGTCATCGCTCATCGTTCATCGTTCAGCATTACTACCCCATCGCTCTCCCAATTGGTCTGATCCTCGGCTTCGTCTCGGGCATGATTGGAATCGGCGGAGGAATATTTTTGAGTCCAATCCTGCTATTCCTTGGTATCACTGACATCAAAGGCAGCGCGGCCATGGCCAGTGCATTCATTGTGCTCAATTCGCTGGCCGGACTCGCGGGGCATGCCAATACAATCTTCTCTCTCGGCGATGCGCTGTTTCTCTATTTCCTGCTCGCCGGACTTGCGGGCGCGCTGCTCGGCTCGTATTTCGGCGCAACCAAATCCCGCCCTCACACATTACAATATGCACTGGCCAGCGTGCTCGTGCTCGCGGGCCTGAAGCTGGTGGCAGGAGCGATCTAATAATGAAGTCCTAATTTCATCTTTGAGCCCGCAAGTTTGTCGAGCAACTGATTTGACCGAGTTGGATGGCATATTGCCTGAGATACTACGATGCTCCTTACTGCAGATTCGTGCCTTCATTAAAGATAGATTCCGGTGTTAAAACTCGCGGCTCGGAACGCACGCAACCACGCGTGAGTTTTTCCGCTAACCTGACTTCTTCCTATGCGACCTGTTTTACATGTGATCACCTCGGACGCACGAGGTGGCCTTGAACTGTACGTTTCTTCTTTGATCCGCGCGCAAGCGGCGAGTGGCCGAGACGTCGCAGCGTATGCGCTTCCTGGGTCCTTGATCCACCACGAATTACAGGCATCGGGCATCCGAATCTTCGATGCCATGCGGCAATCCCACTTTAGCCCTGCGGATATTAGCATGATCCGTCGTTTGGCTCGCAAGGAAGGCGCGCTGGTCCACTCACACACGCGATTCGACGTTTGGGCCGCGAGTTTTGCATTGTACGGCACGCGGATTCCGCACGTTCACTCGACCTACATGGTCCCGGCGCGCAAGCGTGATCCGCACCATTTCGCTATTTATTCTCGAGTCGATGCCATCATCTCATCGAGTCTCTCGGCGAACCGGCAACTTGCGCGATATCTTCCAGTCCCTTCGGATAGGCTACAAGTCGTACGATATGGCCGACATCTCGACCGCTTCGTTCGATCGGCGGCTAGCAGGGATGCGATGCGCGTGAAGCTCGGAATTGCCGATCATGAGGTTGCCTTCGGCATGATCGGTCGAATTGAACCCGCCAAAGGTGTACGGGAATTCGCCGAATCGCTCTCGTGTCTCAACCCCAAAGTGCGTGACCGCGTGAAGTACTTCATCATCGGCGCCCGCAACGAGACGAATTGCGAAGACTACAACGCTTCGCTCGTAGAATTTCAGCAGCGGCCAGGGATCCGCGAGCGCCTGACAATTCTTCCATGGACTACGGACCCTGTTCCCTATCTCAACGCACTCGATTGCTTGGTACTCGCAAGTTACAACGAAATGTATTCGCTCTCAGTCCTCGATGCAATGGCAATGTCGCTTCCTGTCATCGGAACGGACAGTGAAGGGACTCCGGAGCAAATCGGGGCAAACGAACGCGGATTGCTAGTCCACCCGCGCAGCCCGGAATCAATCGCAAACGCGGTGGAACGCTATGTACTCGATCCTTCACTAATGGTGATCCATGGCGAGGCAGGCTTCAAGTGGGTCCATCAAGAACACTCGATGGACCGCTCGCTCGATGCGTTGGATCGAGTGTATTCCTTGGCGATCGCGCGGCGGACACGTATTAAACCTGTCAGACTCACGCCAGATGGATTGCCCATCATCGAGCCAAAGAAAGTCGCGCTAAATTAGCGGGTGCTTTCTTGCATGACTTCGCCCAACGCGGTGAGAACCGGTTCGACAGGGATCGAAGCGGCTGTAGTGTGATCGGGTGCGAACACCATGCGCGAGATTGTACCGCGAATTGGATATTCCTTATGCTCGACATAGAGTCCGACGGTCGGTTTCCGGTAGGCGGCTGCGATATGGACGACCGATGTATCCGGCGAAAGCACGACCCTGGCTCCTTTGATCGCGACCAGCAAGTGATGGACCGAAGGCGTCAGCAAGTAGGCGATGCCCTCCGACTGATTGGATTTCAGAAATGATTGGACGGTACCGCTATGCAGGGGCGCGCTAGTCCAGAAGATATGCAGTTCGGGCCATCGCGACCGAATTTCCTGTGAGAGCTCGAGCGCATGTGGCAAGCCCCACTCTCGAAATGATTGGGCCGCATCCGTATTGATGATGACATATTCCTTCTTTCCTGCCCGGTTTGTTATCGCATCGATTTCTGGCGCAAAGCTTCGCTCGATACCGGGATCGGCAAAAATTGTTGGCAACGTATCTTCCTGGGTCAGTTCTAGTCCGAAGGCATCCTTCAGAATTGCGAGCCATTGGAGAACGATAGGTGTGTTTGCCGGACGCTGCCCAACAATAGAATACAGGCGCTCATACTTCTCCCGATGATCCCATACAGCCGTCACGGTAATCGCGTGCGGTGCGACGATGCGCGAATAAATTGCCGCGCGCGTTTTATCGTGGAAGGAAATATTCAGCACCATATCCCATTTCGCGGCACGTCGTGCTCGAAACAGGTCAGGGATAACATGCCATGTGAGCGCTTTCGAGAACACGAACACATCGTCGATGGCAGGATCGGCCTGGAGTAGCGTGCGGTTCCGGCGGCTGCCGACAACTCCGATTCGAATGTGCGGCGCATATTTTTTGAGAGCGTGCCAGACGGCCGAGGAGAGCACGGCATCGCCAAGCGCATCGTAGCGCAGAATAAGCACGCGGTTGACCTGATCGAGCGGAACCGGCCTCCTAACTTCTCTCGGGTGCAGAAGCACACCGAGCGGTGACGAGAGCAAGAATCGTATCCGACGCTCAATGGCACGTACAACACGGCGACCTCGCGAATCGAAAGTGGCTGAGGATCTTCGCCGCGCCCTGGCATCGGCGAGACGGCTAAAGAATGACATGCGGCGCGATTGTGGGAGAACTCAAGGGTACGGATATTCCATCTTTTGTAAAGACTCGGGGGACCGCGGAGCGCGCAATGAGACTCGATAGCGATTCCGAGCCCGTCGAGGCCTGATACAGTGGGTCGGCTTCAGGTTCAAGCCCATAGGTAGTAGCGGTCTGCGTCCAGGCACCATCCAATAACTTTTGTGCGGCTTGCCAGACGGTCTCAACCGGGATGGTCGGTACCGGCATCCCTCGCCGTTCAGGAGCAAGATTGATCGAAGGCACTTGCAGCGGAAGCCATTCCATCGGCAGGAATTCCGGGTCCGACCAGAGTACCAGCGTCGGCTTGCCTGAGAGGGTGCCGAAGTGGATGGCCGACGTATCTGGTGTCACGATGAGACGCGAATATTCTGAAACAAGCGAGAGCTCGAGCAAATCGTATGACGTAGGAAAGAAGCAGACTCGCGAAAGCCCAAGCCGCCGAATGTGTTCCTCTACCGCTGGACGTTGGACCGGCGATGCCGTGAAAAAGATTGCTCCGCGCTCATACCGCTCCGAGAATTTGCGAGCGAATTCAAATGCATTGTCGAGGCCCCACTCCCGCGATGGATTTCGCGCCTGCGGATTGAAATGGATATACCAGTCAGCATCCAACTGTGACAATTCCTTCGAGATCGCCCCCTGGATGCGGCCACGAATATGCTCGGGAATGGCAAGCCGCGGCGCGCTCTCCCACTGCTTGGCCGGAGTACCAAGTTCGACGGCCGCTCCAAGCATCTCCAGACCCAACTGCGAGAGGTGCATCGAATTCCGATCGTACGGAAGCAGATGATTATAGATGATACGATACAAATCGTTGCGGGCGTGCGAAGATGCAACCTTGAATCCCTTTGGCGAGATAAAATTGGAGATGAGTCCAAATTCCGACATGCGGTTCAGGTTCATATTGATCACCACATCAAATCCGTCGTGTCTCGCGCGCGCAATTTCCGGATAGTGGCGAACATCGTCCTTATTCCGAAAATGATAGGTATGCGTGATCGCAGGATCGGAATAGACGAGTCCTTTGCTGCGCTCCGATATGAGCGTACCGATCCGGCACGAGGGATTGCGCCGTCGGATCGCATGAAATAGAGGTAATGCCACGACCATATCTCCGATCGCGGGACCAATGGGCACGATAAAGATGCCACGGGCTTTCTCGATTGGAATCCGCTTCGTGATGGGTGGATTGTGAAATGTCCGTTCAAGAATCTTGTAAACAAGTCTGCGATTCACGCTCTCAATGCCACGCCGAATGCGGACGTTCAACGGGAGGTTCTCGGTATGCTTGTCAACTCCGCGCCGGGTACGTACGGTATACCGATCTATGTACCGTCTGTCACGTTCGGTTAGGATCCGTGGGCCGATCTCCATTTCGCTGGCGTTCGGCTCAGCTTCCTGGTCAACCGGCTTGATTTCAACCGATGCTTCTAATGGAGTGGATGGCTGACCTGATGAAACGCGAGGGTTGCTCATGGAACAGGATTACAAAAACACTGCGGCGATTCGATAAACTGGAAATGGATACCATCGTTCCAAATATTTGTCCTGGCTGACATAACAATGGGCTCAATTGCTGCGGCCAAAACGACGACCCAGCAACGTCCAGTTCAAGCCAATGTTCTTTTTCAAACGCCAGGGGTACAGCATTGTAACCGCGCGCACCCATTGACGCGTGAATGGCTCCATAAATACCATCCAGTAGTTCAACCGGATGTCCGGCAGGGTCTCATTGTTCTTCCGGTCGTGTTTGGTCGGCCCAGATGACCGCCAGGCTTTCGGGAACATTCCCTCTGGAATGAGCGACCGATTGATGTACGTTGCTTCCATCGTGACCGGGATTTCAACTCCTTCGGATTTCAAGCGGATGGGCCTGCTGAAATTATTCCCATGTACATGTACGAGAAGTAAATGCTGGTTCAATTTATCAAGGATACGATTGTACTCAGCATATTTCTCCGAATCCCCAAGCCCGTGAATTTCAATGATAAATACGTCCACTCTTCGCCAGAAATCGGCGGGCGTATTCTCAATCACGTCCCACTCCGCATTCTCGATATCAAGCTTGACAACGAGGCGTTCCGTGTCGTCTCCGCCACATAAGGTGACCGCAGATTCCAGCGGGATACAACCATCCGCTGACCCCAACCCCATTTTATGCCACACAGCAGTCGCGGGCGTATGGGATGGGATCTTCGTAATCGTATGATCGAACAGTCCAATGCGCACACCGGGGTTCTCTCGTGCCATGACCTCTTCAAACTGGACATCATCGCATACGCCTCCTGTTACGAGAAGTGTTGTCTTCCGCAAGAGTTGGACTGGCACGACATATCCACCATCTCGGCCTGGGCCCCAACGGTCCATCTCCAACTGGGGGACGTGATAGGGGGTCAACAACTGGATTAACTTGGATGTGGCGTCGGGACGATTCTGAGCCGGCATAATAGTCTTTCGATCGTAGTATTTATTGATCCTTAAGAGAAGACAGAGACACTGGAGAATCCGTCGCGGCGCGCGACTGCATTGTATACAACCGCCGATACAACCCACCCTCGTTTGCAAGAAGTTTCTCGTGATTGCCTATCTCCACGATTCCGCCCTTATCCATAACCACAATGCGATCGGCCTGTTGGATCGTCGAGAGACGATGCGCAATAACAACCGCAGTCCGATGATGCAACAAATTCTGGATAGCTTCTTGCACGAGCATTTCGTTCTCGGTATCGAGCGCGCTCGTTGCTTCGTCAAAAATCAGGATTGGCGGATCTTTCAGAAGCGCGCGGGCAATTGCAATGCGCTGCCGCTGGCCGCCGGAGAGCCGGACGCCTCGATCGCCGACCATCGTGTTGTAACCATCCGGTAATTGCATGATAAACTCATGCGCATTGGCCGCTCGTGCCGCATCATGCACCATCTGCTCGGATGCATCACGATTTCCGTAAAAGATATTGTTCTTAATCGAATCGTGAAAGAGCAACGTCTCCTGCGTCACGATACCGAATAGCTTACGCAGACTTTCTAACTCATAATCACGAAGGTCGCGGCCACCGAGCGTAATTCGTCCCGACGTGGGATCGTAAAAGCGAACCAGGAGATCGACGAACGTCGTCTTACCAGCGCCACTTGGACCGACCAATGCAAGAATTTCATTCGGGAATATTTCGAGATCGATGCCATCGATCGCGTTCTCCGTCGTCGCGCGGTACTGAAACGAGACGTTCTCAAAATGAATCGGCTCGACAATCGACTTTGGCGCAATGACCGTCCCCGGCTTAACACTTGGCTCGGCATCCAGGATCGCGAAGAGATTTTCGGCAGAAGCCGAACCCTCATAGAGCCGGGTACTCAGTTCGCTCAGGTTCTTGATCGGCTGCATGAGCTGAATCAGCGCACCGAGGAAGAAGATAAGTCCCCCGCCGGGCATTGTCTTCGCAAATACTTCATGGCCGCCGAACCAGAGAATTCCGATGAATCCGAGCGTAGCAAGCATCTCATTGATCGGACTGCCAATCCCCCGTATACGCGCAAGCCGGCGACTTCCGTTGAAATGCTTCTCGGTCTCCGCCTTGAAGCGGCGCACTTCATAGCGCTCCATCCCGAAGGACTTGACAACCTTTACACCAGATATCATTTCCTGGGCAACACTCAGTATGTCGCCTTGGAGATTCTGAAGGCGGTGCGCCATCCCTTTGATCATACCACGAAACAGCCGGACGAGATACATGCTCAACGCACCAATCGCCAGCGAAAGCAGGGTCATGCGAGCATTGATGACGAGCATCGTTCCGAGAATCGTGATGATGCTGACCGGCTGACCCACCATCGTCATGATACTCGTCGTGAGTACCGAATTGACCTGCGCAACATCGTTGGTCAGGCGGCTAAGAAGATGGCCGGACTTGCGGTCGTAATAATAGTCCAACGATAGCGTTGAAAGCTTCTCGAACACTGAATCGCGCAGGCTTCGGGCCATGCCGTTCTCCACGATAGCCATGATGTATCCGCTCAGATACGAGAAGACATTCTTCAGCGCGCTCGTGACAAACACGAAGAGACAGATTCGGAACAGGGAGGCGACGGCATCGAACGTGTGATCGGGATTGGAAACGAGAAAAATCTGGCTGAAGCGATAGATGATTCGATTGCCCATTCCCCCACCGATGCTCGGCAAGGTTTGCGATTCGCCAATGACCACTGAAACAATGGGAAGCAACGCCAAAAGGCTCACGCTTCCCATCAGGTTGCCCAGGATGTTGAAGATAGATGATATGATCATCTTCGTCCGGTAGGGACGTGCGAGCGGCAATAGACGTCGATATGTTCGAAATATCATGAGTTGGCGATCTTCGGTTGGGCGACTATTGACGTGGCGCTTTGGACCATCAATTTTTTGAACAGCGCAAGCACCGGCTGTGGTTCAAGAGACTCCAGATTCGGGCGCTGACGATGAATCTCGAATGGAACGCCGATCGGTGTCCAGGGAAATTGGTCGATCTCTGCATTGAAGAGAAGGACCATTGGCACTTTCGCTGCCGAAGCAATTTGCGTGACGGACGTATCCACGCTGACTAAATATTCGCACGAAGCAATTTGCTCCGCGAGGTCTGTGAATTCCTTGACATACGGCGCTTCCCGGATGTGAGGATCATTCGCAAGCCGGACTGTCTTGCGACCGCGCTCGCGATCGTTTGGTGCGGAAAAGACAAGAACTTCTGTGACGCCCTCGCTGAGGATCCCACGCGCAATCTCGGCCATGGCAGCGGGTGGTGCTGACCGGTCCGCAGTACGAGAAGAGACATTCATTCCAACACGTCCCGGCGTATGGTTGGCGCGAACATTGAGCCGTGGACTTCGATCGACGGTTTCGGGATCGATGCCGAGGGGTCTCAGCATTTCGGCCACGCGCTCGGTGATATGACGGGACCGCGCCGCAAATTGTGGAACCGTGAGGTCATAGACGACCGAGTTCTCTTTGGCAACACCAAGCCGAATCTTCGCGCCGGAGAGTGCAAGAAAGATCGAGGAGGTGACAGACGCTTTATCGGTCAGATCGATCATGAGATCAAAATTCCGTTTGCGGATAGTCCGCAGCATTCTCATATCCTGCAAGAATCGCTTTGAATAGACAAACGCCTCGCAGTTGGCTGGTAACAACGGAAATCCGGCAGCATTATTCTTTCCGAGAACGATTGCGATGTGTGCCCCGGGGAATCGAGTGCGCAGCGCGACAAGAAAAAATGAGGACATCAAAAGATCGCCAAGGCGATCCTGACGGAGCAACAAGATGGATGGTTCGGGACCCAGTCGTGCAACAAGATGCTCCGGCGCGAGAGCAGCGGTATGGCGGCGTGCCTTGCCGAGCAAGCCAAGTCCGCGAAGGAACGCCCTTCGAATCGCAAGTTCGACCGGCTTAAGAAGTGGGTTTGGCAAGTGGATTCACGATAGATTCTATAAATTCTATAGAATCTATAGAATCACTGCCAACTATACCTTTGCCCGCATGGCCCGGAGGCCCTTCTTATCCAGCGTGCGAAACGCGCGGGCGGTTGCCTTGATGGTAACGAACTTACCGGTTTCCGCATCCCAAACTCGTTTAGTCTGAAGGTTTGGTAGAATGCGCTTTTTGCTGCGATTGACCGCATGCGAAACATGATTTCCAGAAACCGGCTTCACTCCGGTCAGTTCACAGACTCGTGCCATGATCGTATTCTCTTGTAACGTTGATTATTTCATTCCTTCGGCCACGAACGGAAGCAGCGCCAAATGCCGGGCGTGCTTAACAGCCGCTTCGACTTTGCGCTGGCCGGCTGCACTGACACCAGTGATCCGGTTCGGCAACAGCTTGCCACGATCGTTCAAGAACCGCTCGAGCAGTCGGGTATCGCGATAATCGAGATACGTGATGTCGCGGACTTTGAGTGGATCCGGTTTCTTTTTAAGCGGGTCGCGGCGGTTCTGCTGGTTCCGGCCATATTGTCCGCCTGCGCCTCCGCGCGAGTCGCGCGAGCCACCTTGTCCCGGACGTGAGCCGGGTGTGCTGCTGGTCGATCGTTGCTGTGCCATGCTACTAATTCTAAGTTATACTTTCAAAATCTTTTTCCAACTGATACTTTCCGAGAAACTCACTGCGCACCTCACGGTGAATAATGCCTGCGAGCAACTCGAGCGTATCAACAAGACGCGGACCCGGCCGCGAAAAATACTGAGATCCATCGCAAACCCACACTTCCGGCATTACATCAAAGCCGTGTTCGGCCGCGCGAATCTTCTCCCAAAAAATCTTTATGTCCTGCTTTTGCCGCTGGACATCAAAGCCGCACTCGGCAATGATGATGATCTCGGCCCGCGCCGCAACCACCTGGTCCCACGTGACTTCCCGTGATGGTGCATGCTTGAATGCCACGGTGTTCTCGCCACCGGCGATCTCCACAAGCTCCGGAATCCAATGCCCCGAAGCGAACGGTGGATCGACCCACTCGAGCACGAGCACTTTCGGCTTCGACAGTCTTTTGACTGCCCGCTTCACATGCTCGATCCTGGTCCGCAAATCCCGTAGCACCGGTCCATGATGCGCAGAGTCCCCCAGGACTGCAACGCGCCGAATGGTCTCCAGCACTTCATCGAGCGTCCTCGGTTCAAGGTTCTCGACATGCGGCTTTTTCGGCAGCCGCTCGGCCATCTCTCGAACCTGGTCGATCGATACCGCGCACACCGTGCAAAGCCGTTGCGTCAGGATCAGGTCCGGCTCCAGCGCGCTTAACATATCGAAGTTAAGCTCGTAGAGAGAACCCGTTTCGTCAAGTTGTGAACGAACTAATGTGTCGATCTCGCTGCTCGAAAGCCCGTTGTGAGCTCGCGATTTCGTCACGTGCAGCTTCTTGGTTGCCCGCTCCGGATAATCGCACTCGTGAGTCACCCCAACAAGTTGATTCTCCAGCCCCACCGCGTAACAGATCTCTGTCGCGCTGGGAAGAAGACTGACGATGCGCATGCCGAGTCCCAAGTGCTAAGTTCTGAGTATGATAAAAACTCAGTACTAAGCACTCAGCACTTAAATGATAATCGCTTCTCCGCCGCCTTCTGGCTCGGCCAGACGGGCGATACGGTCTTCAAACCGGTAGCCTGTTGCGCTCTTGGACACGCCAATAAGCCGAACGGGCGTAAGCTTCGCGGTTTTGCCAAGCTGCGGCACGAACTCGATCTTCTCGACCGAGTGCTTCTTTACCTTATCTCCAAAACTTTGTTGTTTCGCCATATTTTAGCCTTGCACCCCACATTTCGCATGAAGTAGCGGGCCACAAACGCCGAAACAGCCCGGAGCGTTCGGATATTTCATGGCCGGGCCAGACTATTTCAGGGCTGCTTATAGCTTTCTGGAATCAAGAGGACGTGCGGCAGCACTTTCAGTGTTTTTGCATTTTTTTCGAGTCTGGCGAGGGCAAGTCCTGTCTCTCCACGCTCAAAACAAGCTAAAAAATTCGGACTCATTTTCGATTTGATCGCCAACTCCTCTTGGGTCATATTCCGCTTTATTCGAAATCCCCGGACATTGCTTGCGACGATCGTTTGGAGGCTCACGCTTCGAAACTATCGGCAATCTGAGTTTTTGCATTATCGAAATTAAGATAGCCTCTGGGTTTTCGTCGTATTTTCGTCTCTATGTAACAAACCCTAATTCTCGAAGTTGTTATCAAAACCAGGAGGTTCAAGATGAGACGTTGGAGTGTTTTTTTAGTGCTGGTACTAGGGATGATCACCATCAGCGGACGAGCAGTTTCGCAGGCCGTAAGCAATTCAACCGGCACACAACTATGGCCGATCAATCCACCCGTTGGGATCGGAACGCAACTCAGCCCACCTGGGGTGCTACCAATTGAATCCCTGCAACTCCACTACGATCCGGCAGCTGGCACGCCGACCTTGCCGGCGATCCTGCGGTTTTCAAATGGAGCATCGACGGCATCAGATACATTTGGAATAATTGGCTTGATGCCGCCACCTTCACTTACCACATATTCGTCACTTTCGAAGGGTCAGGACATGGTCCTACAAGAGCACAGCAAGGGGGATGTGATCATCACGAACTTCTGGGCGGCGGGCGCTTCTGCTGGTCAGACTGGCGGTTCCATTCGGCTTGCGACGGCAGGGGACACCACTATTCATGTTACACCCAAACCGCCTGAGCATGATATTGAACGGATGATTATACGTCCCAATGGCAACGTTGGAATCAATATTCCTAAAGATTCCATCCCGGTGGACCAGCTGCAACTCGGCGGTGGCATCATGCCATATCCGGGCAACACATATCCAAATCCCGGGCTGACCATTTATGGAGGAAACCGGTATGAGAATATGCCAATCGATGGCGGGGGCGGCGCACTATTTCCGGGCGACTGGCGATATGTCGCCTACAATCGCTGGGTTGACCATACCAATCCCGGCTCGAACCGTTTTCACCGGTCTGAGCCCATGTCCAGTTCGGCGGTTTCGTTTTCAGAGAATGCGGGTGGTAACATCGATCTCAGTTGCTTCCCCTATGACGTAACGCGCGGGATCGATGACTTCACGCATAGTCTCACGATGGAGGTCACGGGCAATGGGCTCCAGATGTGGAGCTAAGAGAGCGATTCCGACCAATCCCATCACCTGTTCGACATCTTTCGGCCCGGCGCGTATTTTAGCACGGATAGCGTGCGGAATATCAATGGCCTCTGCTATATGCACACGCCAATGTACATCGGGACGGATACGACGGACAGGTGGCCCAACTTTACCGATTTCGCCAGCGTGTATCCGGACATCGGCGATGGCAAGACATGGATGCTGGCCGTCGGTGGCCCCGCGCTCTTCAAGGAAGCGTTTGTGAGTACCGACTGGCCGGACTACGTGTTCGATTCCGGGTACCCCCTACGGCCACTCGATGACTTCGCGCGCTATATCGAGACGAACCACCACCTGCCGGCCATTCCCTCGGCCTACGCGATGAGCACCGGGGTACCGCTTGGCAGAACCGAAGCGGCGATCACGAAGCAGGTCGAGGAGATGGCGCTCTATATCGTCGAACTCAATAAACAAGTGGAGGCACTGAAACGCGACATTCAGGATTTGAAGAAGGGAGGGAAATGAGCGATGAAGCGTCTCCTCTACTGTCTGCTGCTCTCCTGGCCGCTTGCAGCGTTCGGTCAGGACACGATCAATCCGTATAACACGCAGCAGCCGATGACGATCTACCTGCAGAACACGGATGTATATTACAATCCGTTAGACACACCGGCAAGGACGGACACGCGGGAGGCCCTTTCGAGCGAGTCCCAGGTGCTGGTTGATTCGAACGGCGCGGTGGAGATCTGGCCCGGGTACGATCCGCGACCGCACGGCATCCGACTGCAAAACTGGGCGCCGTATGGCGGCGACTCGCTTGGCATCGATGCGCACTGGCAACGGTATTTTACCGCGCGCGATAAGTGGGACCGATCGCTACCGAACCGACACTCCGATATTATCGCGGGCAGTAACGTCGCGCCGACGGATACGACAATCTATCCTGGGCTGGACGGGTATCCTCCCGATACGGAAATTTATCATCCCCCGACAGGTCCCGTCATCGTAAGCAAAAACGAGGACGTGGACTTTCGGGCAAGCGGGACCATCAAGCTGAAGAACGGCTTCCATGTCAAGCCGGGCGCGCACTTCCACGCCTATATCGAGCCACGCTGGGGCGACACGGTGTTTACCGATGACTTCACAACGCTCAACCGCGCAAAATGGCACATTACCAACGGCTCGAGCGACGGCTACGGCCGGATGCCGGAATGCTCGACGGACACGAACGTGACGATCTGGCTCGACAGCGAAGCCACGGACGGTCATGCCCTCGACATCATCATGCGCGAGGATAGCTGCCAATGCCCGAATATGAGCGGGAGCGATTTCGATTCGTGCAAAGGGAAGATCGATCGAAGGGATACGGTGCCGCATCAGGCCACCTTTTCCACGGCGATCGTTCGCGCGTGCCCCTGGCCGTATCTCACACGGGACTCGCTGCCCCTGGTGCCAGCGTATCAGCACGCGCCGTATGGCAAGTTTGAAATCCGGGAGAAAATCCCACATATCCTGCACCATACGAATAACTGGCCTGCCTCCGCCTTCGAGGTGGATATCAATGAGTCTTGCGGCCCGGACGCGGGTTACAAGCAATTGTTTCCAACGCTTCTCAAGAGCCAGCGGTATGGGCCGTTCAAGGGTATGTTCCATCGCGCGTGGAACGGGCGGGACAGCATCATCTTCGTGAGCCACGACGCCCAGTGGTCGCTGACCAACAGTCCGCATTGGCTCTTTATCGATAACTTCCCCTACGAGGTCACGCTGGACTGGGACTCGTTGCATTTTCACGACACGATCCGGATGGACCCGCTCACCGTGGGTTACATGGGCTGGCCCGCCGCGCTCAAAAATGATACGACCGATTCAGTCACCTTTTACTATGCCCGGTACGAGGGCAACACGACGGACTCGATCACATGGAGAGTCGATACGTTCAATGGCAAGTGGCGCAAATTCTCCGCGCCCTATCGCGTCAGCGGGACGGATACATTCCGGTTCTCGAAGGACTATCAGCCTACAAAAATTACTTTAGTAATCGATACAACAATCACTCCTTTTCCGACAAAGAACTTCAATTGCCATTGGGAGTATAACCTCAACAATCCGCATGATAGTGGGTTGATCTATTTGGACGATACAATGGCGCCTTCGGACCTCCATAGTTTCAAGGAGCGATATCAGTACTCCGTCGCGGAACAAGGGTACAACCTTCCGGCGATGCCGTTCGACCTGGGCGATAGCACGGGAGGCTATACGTATCACACCTTTGGCGTGGAGATCCTGCCGCACGAAATGCGGTACATGATGGATAGCAATGTCATGGCACGGCTCCCTGACCGGCTGATTCCGCCGAGTTACAGACGGTCCGGTCTGCTCGTCGAGCGCTCGCCGCTGGACCTACGCATCGCGCAATTCGATCTGGACTATTCGATCCTTGCGACCCAACGCGCGTACTTCGAGCATGCGGCGGCAAGAACAACACCCATCTGGCCGGGCTTCAGGGATGTGGGTGGAAAGCCTGCTGCTCATCACTTAGTGGATTACGTTCGCATTTGGGATGTGCCGCCAGACGTGCAGGTCTCTAATTTTCCACCCCGTTAAGAAGGAGCACCAAATGAAACGGATTATTTTCTTCTTCTGGATACTATTGATCGCATCGCCCTGCAGGGCACAGTGGGTCGGCATCGCTCTCGGTGCTCAGGTTGAGGCGTTCGGAGTCCACGATTCCTTGCTCTTTATTGGCTCGGCCGATCATGTTTATCGTTATACGGTAGCCCATGGGTATGGCTATGCAGACACCGGTATTGATTTTACCCAGGGTGGTGTCACCTCGTTCGCATCGCTGGGGCGATATTTTTTTGTACACACGCAATATGATTATCGCACGCCAGATAATGGTTCGACATGGACTCGGCTTTCGCGGGGATGTACATTAGGGACGAATGGAGTGTATCTCTTTGCATGCACGGGTGGCACAACGTATCGTTCCGGCGATAGTGGCGATAATTGGCAAGCGGTTCCTGGTCCTGGGTCGGTCACCATGTTTGCTGCAACAGGATCTTGCGTTTTTGCAAGCACAAGTAGTAACATCTGGCGATCAATCGATAACGGCGGAACCTGGGCGAAGATATCTTCACCGATTGCGACGATCAATAGTTTTGCCTTCCTCGGCACGCTCACATTTGGCGCGAACGGTCCAATTGTGAAGTCCACCGATTCCGGTACGCATTGGACAGAGATCGACTTGCCACGCCGGAGCGTCACGCAACTTGCGGCGAGCGGCTCGAATCTCTTTGCCGGGACTGATAGCGGGGTCTTCGTCTCGGTGGATTCAGGCCTGCACTGGCGCGCCGTCAATGACGGGCTTGGGAATTACCATATCGTGAATGCCCTGGGTGTCTTCGATACTTTGCTCTTTGTCAATGCGCGAAGCGGGGTCGATAATTACACGGCCAAGCGTCGGATCTCCGAGATGGTGGACACGCCCAAGAGCGCGGTGCAAGCAATCCCACAGCCGCGCGACACGCTTTCGATCTATCCGAATCCCGCGACCGGGCTGGTTACGATTTTTGCTGGAAGTACTGCAATCGAGCACGTGAGTGTGCTGAATGTGCTGGGTGTGAATGTGTTCGAAGCGGGTGGGTCAACCACCCCCTACCCCCGCCTTGAAAAGGCGGGGGAATTCTACTCCCTCGATCTTTCGCAGTTGCCGTCGGGGACCTACTTCCTGCGTATCGAGACAGCGAAAGGAAGCGTGCTGCGGAAGCTGGTCCGGGAGTAACTTCCCATGAATTCTTCTGCCGCACAAAGATTTTTCTTGCACTCGCGGTTTCGCTGACGTATATTGCTTCTGCCTTCAGGGGCACCAATTGCTCATTGAAAAAGAATGGAGAATTCAATTTCGAGTGCGGGCTGGGAGTTCATTAAATGACAATTCAAAAGAGAGAATTAAAGTATTACTTTAACTTCGAGCACCTATTTCAGGAGGCAAGCGGCGAAATTGGGGGCCTGTCGGTTCCTCTACCTTTTCCCCATGACGGTGATGAAATGGAGGTCATTCCGAGCCATATCGGAGTTCGGGAAGTATGAGAGGGCCGTTTCGAACATCCTCTGCGACTCAGGCAGCCGGTGGAGTTCGAGCAGCAGCTCGCCGGCCAGCGTATAGGTCATCGGGTTGTTCGGTTCAAGGCGCGTGGCTTCGGCCATCGCCTGATCGAGTCCATCGGTATTTTGGGTTGCGATGGCCTGCTTCAGGAATTTGTGGATCGAAAGGACGGTCTCGCCGCTCATACGGGTCGAGTCGTGCAAGGGATAGATCAGCATGTGCTCGCTTTCGGGCGGGCGGATGGCGAAGACGGAATTCTCATTGACGATCTCGAACCAGTTATCGAGCAAGGCGGCGTAGTTTGCGCCCCGCTTGCGCAGGAAGCGGATGGTCTGGACTGGATCGCCGATGTGCGGGATGATGCCGGGATCGACGAGACCGACCATATCGACTGTTTTGCGGCCTGAGTAGAAGCCGATGGCGCCGATGTCGTGCGTGGCAATGGCGGCATCCTTGGGCAGATTTGTGGCACACCACCTGGCAGTCGCGACCTGCAGGTTGGTGATGTAGGCTTCCTCGGATGCTTCATGAGCCACGAAATCGGAGCCGGTCAGGCTGACGAACTGGATGAACGCAGCGACCAGCACGAGGATCGCCGCGAGCGAGACAAACCGACCGCGCGCGAGCCACTCGACGAGAGCGTTCGCGCCGAACACTGCCGCCAGGACCAGCGCCACGCATGCCGGGACGAGATAGCGGCCGTCCTGGTAGAGATACGGTAGCTTCCAGGCATACAGCGCGACGAAGCCGATTGCGATTAGAAATGGATAGACCGGGGTGAGGATTCGCTTTTTGAAAATCGAGAAAATTGCGGCGAGCAATCCGATCAGGGCAAGCGCGATCGTCAGGCCTTGTCCTTGGGTGGAGAAGAATCCCCCCGCGGCGCCCCAAAAGCCGGGGCGGTGGGCTTTGTAGTACGCGAGCTTCGCTCCAAAAGTATTCGGCAGGATCGATCCGCTGAGCGCAAAGTTGAATGCGACATAGGCCAAACCGAGAGCGATGGCTGGTATGAGAAGCTGCTTCCAGTCTGGCTTGACGGATTCGCGGCGAAGGAAGAAGTAGTCGATCACAAGCGCCAGGGATATCAACGCGAGATCGGGGCGGCACCAGATGCTAAGACCGAGCGTGATGCCAAGGGCTCGCCAGGAGTGCTTTTCGTAGAAATACGCTGCTGCCGCGATGAATGCCCCGGCGAACGTCGTTTCCATGCCCCAGACAGAAGCTGGCAAAAATCGAGGGCTTACGACGAGCAATGCAGCGGCTGCCAATGGAAGCCATGCAGCAGTTGGTCGCGCCGCCGAAGTGGCGCGGAATAGAAAGAAAACCGCAAGGATAAGTCCGGCAATGGAAAGCAGCTTCGCAACCGCAAACTCATTCGAGGTGACGAGAAAGAGTATCGCTTCGAGGAATGTGAAGAGCGGTGATGTGGAACCTGACGTCGCCGGATTCAGCGCGCCGTATGAAAAGTGAGCCGATTGCGCAAGGGTTCGAGCAAATGTAAGGTGGATCCAGCTATCATCGAGCGGGAATCCACTCGATCCGTTGATGGCATTAACGGAATACCAAACATAACCGCCGGCAATGGCAGCGATCAATGTTACTAACCACATCGTCACTCCTTGCCATTGTGGCCAAAGTGGGGTTTTGGGCGAAGTGGTTGCGACTTTTGGTCTTGGTGAAACCCTCTGATTTTTGGAGAGGGCTTTGGTCCGGCGATTAGAACTCATTAACAGTCAAGCTTTATAGAAACTCTGGTCGTGTTCTTGTGTTCAGGGGATTCCACACCCTGTGGCAAAGCAGTCTATTCGGGGTTAAGCAATACACCCTGCCACTTCGAGGTACCATTCTTAGGCTTCGGCTAACATGAGATCATCGCATTTCGTCGTCACCATTATTGCGGTTTCACTTTTCGCAATCATCGCGTCTGGCTCGCGGACGGCCTACGCTCAGCAAGAGCAAACGGAATCTGCGGAATCGCACTACTTCGAGCATGACGATTACAGCGCGATGATGCGATGGTTTTCGGATTACCAGAATCCCGATCACCTACCGGATTTTGAGCGGGTCCGCTACACGGGCATCCAGCAGTTGCACGCCATGCCAAATCCGATGATCGCCGATCACGCCGCAATGAAAGCGAGCCAAAGTGCTGCATGGATGCCGGCAGGACTCTCGCAGAGCGGACCGGTAAGCGGCCGCGAGGCTGATGTGGACGTCGATCGCGATGGCAAAATCTACCTCGCATCACCCTCGGGCGGACTTTGGAAATCGGTCGATCAAGGTATTCATTGGGCATCGCTCAGCGATAACCAGTGGTCCACCCTATTTACGAGTGCCGTCGCAGTCGATCCGAACAATCCCGATGTCGTCTATGCTGGCACCGGCGAACCATTCGGCTATTTTGATCCAGTCTATCAGGGCAACACCGGCTCCTCCGGAGTCGGAGTTTATAAATCGATGGACGGCGGAAACAACTGGACTCTCATTCCCTCAAAGCTCGGACGGTATTTCAGCAAGATCATCGTAAATCCCGCGAATTCGAATCTAGTATATGTGATGAGCACCTCGGTGTGGCGCTCGACCGATTCGGGCCATACCTGGAGCGACGTGCAAGATCTCAGCACGGGCGGTGCGGTCTTTGGTGCACTCGTCATCGATCCCGTTGACCCCTCTATTCTATACGCTGGCGCGGGGAGTCAGCTATTCAAGTCAATCGATTCTGGTGCAACATGGAAGGCGGTCTCTTCAGGATTTCCGACAGCTGCCAGCGGTGGCCTGATGGTCCTTGCTATGACTCCCGCCGACCACGAGTATCTCTATGTGCTAACAAGTCACCGACCGGGAGAATACATTGGATACTCGACCAACGGTGGTACGAGCTGGCATATCTCCACCAGTAATTTCAGTCTGGCTTCAAACTCCCAGGGCTGGTACGATTTGGCTCTGGCGGCAAGTCCTACGGATAAGAACTACATCGTCGTCGGTGGACTCGACGTTTATTCCTCAAGCCAGAATGGCGCGAATCCGCAACAACTGACGAATTGGACGGGCAATGCTGGCGGCGGACACTATACTCACGCCGATATTCATTTCCTCGGGTACAGACACGGCTCTCTATATGCTCTCAGCGATGGTGGTATTTACCATAGCGAGTCTGATGGTTCTTCGTGGAGTGGTAATATGAACGCCAATCTTGGTACGTTCCAGCAAATTGGAGGGGATGCTTACTGCGATCCGACAACTGGCGAGCCGAAGTTCTTTATTGCCGGTGCACAAGATAATGGCACGACCAAGTGGACCGCTGGAAAAATGACTGGACCCATGATTCAGGGCGGCGATGGCGGCCGATGTTTCATCGACCAGCAAACCGGACATATCCTGTATGCGTCGTACCCGAACTTCCTTGGTGAAGCGGTGATCTACAAGTCCATGAATGGCGGTAGTTCGTTTAGCGGGAATGTGCTGAATGGTCTTGCAATCCAACAGGACCTTCAGATGGGGTATATGATTTACTCGGTCTGCGATGCCGATCCGAACGTCGTCGTAATGTGTGGTGGTAGCAAGTTGTGGCTGACAACCACCGCCTTCAGCTCGGGCATCGATACTACGAGCACATGGGCTACGACATCGAGCGGCGTCAAAAAGATATCCGGGTATCCGAGCTATGCACACATATCGAAATCGGATCCAACCACGATCTACCTTGGCACGAGTGCATCTCAGATCTATGGCTCAACCGATCAGGGTGCAGATTGGACCAAGATGACGACCCCCACTTCCCTTGGCTCACGTCCGACCTGGATCACAACTTCTCCGACCGATGCGGCGAGCGCGTATCTCACAACATCGAATTCAATGGGCAGGCCGCTTTGGACTTCGCAAGACAATGGGCTAACATGGAAACAACCGACTCAGACGGGGTTGCCTGTTGGACTTTACAGGACCGTTGCTGTGGACGCTGCAGGTGACATCTTTCTCGGCCATGATGGTGGAGTCGTGGCAATGGACCATAAGGACTCCGTATGGGTGCCTCTGACAACCGGAATGCCTTTGGCGATGGTTACCGCGATGCAGGTCCGAGGACACTATTTGGTCGTCACCACTTATGGTCGCGGGATGTACTATATCGACATTAACCAAATCTTCAATCCGAACAACGTTACGAACGATGTTGCTGGGTCCGCGACTTCAAACCGGGTTTCGATCGAGAATGTATATCCTAATCCGGCCACATCGAGTGTCGCAACCTCACGGATTAACTATACGTTGGGAACCGCGTCTCTAGCTCGGATTGCGATTTATGACAATCTTGGCCGTGAGGAACGCATCCTGGCGAATGAGTGGACGACTGGCGGAGAACATGAGAAATCGCTTGACCTGAGCGGCCTTCCGGCTGGCCAACATTATATCGTATTAACCGCCGCCGGAACAGCCTCGACCAAGCCAGTTACGATTGAGTAAGCCGATCGAATCTGCAATTTTGGAGCGTAAATGAATACGCTGGCCCGCTTCGATGAAGAGTGATTAAGAATCATTTTTCCAGGAAACTCTGGAAGTGATTCCGTGTTCCAGATAGTGATCCATCAGCGGTGAACCCTTGTCACCACGCATGGTGGCATTGCCGACAATTCTCGCAAGACAATTTCCATACATCCTGAGCGTCTGGTATCATGAGATCAACTTATTTCGCAGTCATTCTCACCGTGTTCGCGGGCTCCATGCTGTTCGTATCGGGCTCACAGCCAGCGCATGCACAGCAAGCGAGTGAAGAATCCGTACAATCCGGTTATTTCGAGCACGATAACTACGAGGCTGCCTTGAAGTGGCTACGCGGCTTTGAAAATCCGGACAGCTTACCAAACTACGAGCAGATTCGTTATGAGGGTATCCAGCAGCTTCGCGCGATGCCCAACCCACTGATCGGCCAGGCCGCATTGAAAGCCAATGCGAATGTTGCATGGCAGCCGGCCGGGATCTCGCAAACAGGAACGGTCAGTGGTCGTCTGGCCAATATCGGATTCGATTCCTCGGGAGGGATTTATGTGTGCTCTCCCAACGGCGGTCTCTGGAAATCGAATGATAATGGCGCCACCTGGAAATCGCTGAGCGATTCATGGCCTGTGCTCGCGACGAGTGCCGTTGCAATCGATCCCAAAAATCAGAGTACGATCTATGCCGCCACCGGTGAGGCCTTCGGGGGATTGGATCAGAATAGCCAGAGCAATGGTCAGGTTTCAGGTTTCGGCATTTGGAAGTCCATTGATGGTGGATTGAATTGGACGAACGTCGGGAAAAACCTCGGGAGTTACTTCAATGCGATTCTCATCAACCCGATCAATACGAATATTGTGTACGTGGCCGCAGCAAGTTCCATCCTTCGCTCGACCGATGCAGGTATCACCTGGGCTACTGCCGTTTCTCTGAATGGCAATTTGCCAAGCCTGGTGATGGATCCGGTGAATCCAGCCGTGTTGTACGCTGCTGCCGGTTCGCAATTGATGAAGTCGACCGATTCCGGCGCGACTTGGTATAAGCCGGCGCTGGTCAATTTCCCATCAGCTAGCAATGGTGGCCTGATGGTCCTTGGCATGACCCCTGCCAATCATCTCTATTTGTATGTCAGCTCCGGGATCGCACTAAATGGCGTAGCCGGTGGCAAGATCGGACTCTCTCGCGACTCCGGTGCCCATTGGGAAACGACGCTGCTCGATACCGGTGCTAGCAACTACTTAGCCGGGCAAGGGTGGTATGCAAACGCGCTTGCGGTCAGTCCGGTCAATCCAGATTACGTGCTCTTCGGCGGTCTGGATGTTTACTACTCCAATCAAAACGGAGCCTCGCCGCAGAAGGTCTCGAATTCGAACGGCAATGCCGGACAGACGAATTACACCCACGCAGATATTCATGTCATCACTTATCATAATGGGACAGCATTTACTTTGAGTGATGGAGGAATCTACTATAGTGCCCCGACCGAAAACGGGCAAGCCTGGCATTCGGATATGAATTCCAACCTTGGTACCTTCCAGCAAGTCGGTGGTGACGCCTATGCGACTAAATCTAAAGGTGAGATTCAATTCTTCATCGCCGGCGCGCAGGATAACGGTACAACGAAATGGACTCCCGGCAATATGATCGGCCCTCTCATTCAGGGTGGCGATGGTGGCCGGTGTTTTATTGACCAACAGAACGGTCAAATCATCTACGCTTCTTATCCCGATTTCACGGGTCAAGCTGTGATCTATAAGTCCACGACCGGTGGCGCCGGGTTCAGCCCGAATGTACTGAGTAGCTCGGCAATCCAGAACGATCGTCAGAGTGGATATATGTTCTACGATGTCTGCGAAGCCGATCCGAATGTCGTGGTAATGTGTGGACGATCGAAGGTTTGGCTTACGACGGATGGCTTCTCCAATTCGCCGACCGACATTCTCAGCATTACCACATCGACGAAGGTCGGCGCGCCGGCCTTTGCCCATGTCGCAAAGCTCGATCCATCGTATATCTATGTTGGAAATGTCAGCAGCTATGTCTACTGGACGTCTGACCAGGGAACAACCTGGGCCAAAATGACATCGCCAACGACCGCGCTGAACGGACGCCCGACCTGGATTACCACGGATCCCGGCGATCCGACCATGGTCTACCTCACAACGTCCAACGCGACGGGAAAGCCACTCTGGACTTCGCAGGATAATGGGCAGACATGGACACAGCCGACTCAAACAGGGCTTCCAACAGGGCTTTATCGAGCGGTTGCGGTCGATGCCCAAGGGGATATTTTCATGGGCCACGACGGTGGCATCGTTGCGATGGACCATCGAGACTCCACATGGGTGCCGCTCATCACCGGGCTTCCGCAAGGAGTTATGGTAACCGCCCTGCAAGTTCGTGGACATTACTTAGTCGCGACCACCTACGGGCGCGGAATGTTCTTTATCGATCTGAAACCGCTATTCGGTCAGAGCAGCGTTGCGACCGCCGGCCAACCGAGTCCCGTGTCGATCGAGAGTGTTTATCCAAATCCGGTCACGACCGGGGCCTCGATCTCGAAGATTCGTTACTCGCTTGCAAATGAGTCACTGGCTCATGTCGCGGTGTATGATAATCTTGGTCGTGAGGAGCGCGTGCTTGTTAACGAATACACCACTAGCGGTGAACATGAGAAGCAGATTGACTTGGCTGGCTTGCCGGCAGGGCGGCACTACATTCTGCTTTCGGCCGGAGGAGTTTCAGTCACCAAGCCAATTACAATCGAGTAGTAACAAATACGAATTATAGCGCCCGACCTTCCAGTACACGCTGGAACGTCGGGCGTTATTGTTTGAGGTGCCGGGTAAAGAATTCTTTCGTTAGCTCGATTACCTTCTCGAATGCCGGTGTCATGCCGGCGAAAGGATGTTCCGTCCCAAAGGTGTGACCGGTTCGAGGTACGATGGCAAGTTCCGTCGTGTCACTCTTCGCAGCGTTGGCAATAGCCTCGGATTCCGCAATCGGTGCAGTTAAATCCTCTGAGCCGACAATGACGAGAAGTGGTTTGTGCTGTTCTGCAAGCTTTTGTGCTGCCTTCAAAATATCGAGCTCCCCACGATGCGCTTCGTAATCCTCGAGCAGCCCACGATTCAGCCGCATGACCTGTCCAGTCCGCTGATTTGTGATTTCAACATAGCCCTGCGTTTTCCAGATTTCGGCCTGCCGCCCAGTCCATCGTTCGAACGTCGCAACCGGAGCAAGAGCGACAACCGGCGTAAGGCTCGCCAATTGGGAAGCGGCGAGTATTGCGGTCGCGGCGCCTCGTGAATGTCCGATGATGCCGATTCGATTGCGGTCGAATCGAGCAGGATCGATTGGAATATCAGAGGAAGTTATCGCGCCGAGCACATCATGGACTTCTTCGAGATCCCTGGTGAATGTCGTTTGCGCGAAGCGGTCCAGTTCTGTCAATGCAAAGGGATCTTCTCCGACCCCATTGTGGGAAAAATTGAAGTTGATGGTGACAAAGCCTTCTTTGGCTAGTCGCTCCATCATCATCGGAATAGGTCCCCAATCCTTGAAGCCCTTGAACCCATGGAGAAAAACAAGGATGGGCTCTTTGGCCTCTGTCAAATGAGAATATCGAAGGTCAGCGTGGAGCCTCTCTCCTTTTCGAGAATGTATCTCGAACAATTCGTGGATCATGCTCCCTCGGTGCTCGACACCTTTTCGAAGATGTACTGGCCGGATTCCGTGTGATCAACGCGCACAGAATCCCCTGGCAAGAATTCCCCGGATAGCATCTTCATGGCCATTGGATCGATCACTGCTCGCTGAATCACACGTTTAAGCGGCCGAGCTCCATAGGCGGGATCGAACCCGCTCTGCGCAAGCCAGTCGCGGGCATCGGTGGTCACATCCAGGTGGATTCCGGACTTCTGCATCATTTCGGCTACACGCGTGATCTGAATATCCACGATCCTGCGAATATCTGCCTGCGTCAGCGGCTGGAACATGACAATATCATCGATGCGATTGAGAAACTCCGGACGAATAGTCTTCCGTAGCTCACCCATCAATTTCGTTCGCAGATCGGCCAGCAGTCGATCGCGATTTTCATCTGTGAGGTGAGTCATCTCCTTCGTGATCAACTGCGAACCGATATTCGATGTCATGATCACAATCGCATTCTTGAAATCGACTGTGCGGCCTTGCGAATCGGTCAGACGTCCATCATCGAGTACTTGCAGCAGGATATTGAATACATCAGGATGCGCCTTCTCGATCTCGTCCAGGAGCAACACACTGTATGGTCGGCGGCGCACTGCCTCCGTGAGCTGGCCACCCTCTTCATAGCCGACATAGCCCGGCGGCGCTCCGATCAGACGGGAGACCGAGAACTTCTCCATATATTCCGACATGTCGATGCGGACCATCGCGTGCTCATCATCGAACAGAAATTCGGCAAGGGCGCGCGCCAACTCCGTCTTGCCGACACCAGTCGAACCCAAAAAGATGAAGCTGCCTATCGGCCTGTTGCGATCCTGAAGTCCCGCCCGCGAGCGCCGAATCGCATTGGAAACGGCAGTGACTGCCTCGTCCTGCCCGACGATTCGGTCGTGCAGGCGGTCTTCCATTCGCAGTAATTTCTCGCGTTCGCTCTCGAGCATTTTGGAGACAGGAATGCCGGTCCATTTTGCAACGACCTCAGCGATGTCTTCCGGACCGACGACTTCCTTAAGCATCTGCTTTTCGCGCTGCAACCGCTCAAGCTCGTCCTGCTTTTTCTTAAGATCGGCTTCCGTGGCTGGAATGCTGCCATATCGCAATTCCGCAACTCGCGCAAGTTCGCCTTGTCGCTCGAGTTGTTCGGCTTGCAGACGGAGCTGCTCGATCTCCTCGCGTTGCGAGCGGATCCCCTTGATCAGATTCTTTTCGTGCTCCCAATGCGAGCGGAGCTGCGTCCGCTGCTCCTGCAATTCAGCGAGTTCTTTGTCAATTTCCCGCAGGCGGGATTCAGTTGCGTGATTTGGTGAGGCCATAGCAACTCCGTAAACAAGTACGAAGCCGCGGGTCGTTCATCAAATGAGATGAAGATGACCGATGAGATGTGTTTGATTCAATAAAACCAAAAGCCCCGGAGGTACCCGGGGCTTTGGAAGCAAGCGAGGATCAATCAGTCTACTTTTGGATCAGGATCATCTGCGAGTGGACTTGCTCAGGTGCGGTCACACGCAAGGTGTAACTCCCGCCGGCAAGGCCAGTCAGGTCGAGATCGAGATCGCGTGTACCGGCCGACATGAGTTGGTCGGTCGTGAAGGTCCGCACACTCTGGCCGAGGACGTTGAAGAGTTCGACCGTCATGGGTGTACCGTCCTGGTGCACATCCAATGTGACTTGCGCCGAATGCGTCGCTGGATTCGGATGCGCCTCTCCAATCGAGAACCGGACTGCGCCCACCGTCAGGAATGTGCGTTCTGTTGGATTGCCGCACAGATCAATCGGCGTGAACACTCCGGGAATCTCTTGATGCAGCACATAGCAGAGGCTCGTGCCGTTGACATCCTGGAAATCAACGTTCGAGGCCACAAAGTTGCTCGACGTTTCCCGCGCGACCATGATCTTGAGCGATAAATTGCCAATCACATCCGCACTATCGAATGCAGTCTTGGCAGTAGGGTGGACAACGATGTGCCATGTTGCGATGCCACCCGCGTCCGACTCCGTCTGACTCACGATCTGATATCCGTTGGTTGCGATGGCGGCGCCAGCCCCGGTCGGATCGAATAAATCCTGCTCAAAGCTCACGTCGAAAGCAATCTTTGCGACGGCGGCCTCACTGCGAATCGGCTTCAAGATGTGCAGAGGCACCTGAATGATGTCGTTCGCATGACCGGTAAACTTCACCACCGGATTGGTCGGATCCGCTGCCACGCTTATTACGGTATGCTCCTGCAAGCCCGTTCCAAGTAATGGCTCCATATCGGTCCAGATACCAGCCGGCGTTGGGTTATCGGCCGTATCGAACGTATAGCGAACGAATGCATGCTTCGGCAGGACATCGCTCGGCTGATATTCAACCGGGAGTGTCTTCCGCTCACCAGGAATGAGCACCACAGGTGGGATCAGGTTTAATGTCTGTCCACCTCCAACCGATGCGGAGAATTGGAATGCACTCACTTCAGTCGGATAAGCCGGATCGGGTAGAATCTCTACCTTTTCCAGCAAGGCATTACGTGTACCAGACGAAATTACAGCCACACTATCGATGCTGTTCTTGCAGACGTATGTGGGCACGAACGAAAGCTGACTACCCGTTGCGCCAATTGAAGAGGTGCCAATTTGCAGTGCCACAACTCGTTGCACGACGCAATTCGTCATGCCATTAATCGTGAGATTGCCCTTTGCTGAAGGATCAGTGGTTTTGCCCTGGACGATAATCGTCTTGCTCTTGCCAGGCAGGATTGTATCCCAGAGATTCAACGTCGATCCTGGCCGCACGATCGTGAACGGCGGATCGATTGAGAGTTCGTTGATGATGAGTGGCGCACTGCCCGTATCGGTAATCGTTATGGTCTGCTGGCCACTCGGCGTGTTCGGCGGCACGGTGCCAAAATCGATTGAATTCGTGGATACTTTGAGCCCGGCATACGTAGTATTCGCGAAGAGAAGGACAACCTGACGGAAACCGTCTTCATCATACTCTATAAGCGTATCTACTACATCCCCCCCGCGAGAAAGGTCCGGAGTGTACTTGATTATCACATAATCGCTATCAGGTAATGACTCCTGCCCAATTATGAAGTTCTTTTGGAAGCCATGCTGAACTTCGACTATGGACCATTCGGTAGCCGTCAATCCTACGATTCCCAAGCTATCAATCGTGATCATTGCCGATCCATGGTTTCGCAGGTACAGCGTATCGATTCGCACCGTGTCGCACTCGGTAGTTATGATCTCTTTCGATCGATCCCAGGTCAAGTCCGGCTTAATCCCTGCACCGGTCAAAATGCTGAAATCCTTCTTCGTATGCGTAAAGGGCTCGGGTATGTTAGAACCCCAGCGTTGAATTGAAGAATCAGTCACCTCGGCGGATGGTGTAAAGCAGAATTGCAGGTCGATTCCATCGCCTGGCTTGAGCACCACTGGCAACTTGGTGGAATCCGGGAATGTGAAATCGGCAGTACCATAGTTCTCCATTACCCAATTCTTGTTGAGTGTAAATGGAGCCTTGCCCGAATTCCAAACACGAACCGTATGGCACACCGTCTTGCCGATCAGATTCTGCGACCCGAAGTTCCAATCGGTAGCATTGATCTCTGGGAGCGTCGTTGAACCAATGAGCGCGCCAAGCACAGTTGGGCAGTCCGTCTGGGCAACGAGTGTATCTAAAAATACTCGTCCAGCTTCAGTAGCATTGAAGCATACGTGAATAATCACTGAATCCCCGGGATTCAAACTGGCTGGCAACTTCGGATCCGTCGTGGCCGAAAAGCCTTGATTGCCCATCCGGAAGCTTATATTCTTGAGACTATAATTCCCCGAGCCAGGAGCACCATTATTCTTAAATACAAAATAGGAGCAGGTGTCCACCCCCTCCTGTGCATTTAGGAAGGCCAGACTATCAGGGCCGGTGTGGGTAATCGCCCCAAATGCTAAGGCCGGAGCGGTATAGAGCAAATGGACCAATGTGTCTTCACCGGCACCATTGACCGCCCAAACCCATGCCTCGGCATCCTTCAGAGGGTTGACAACCACAATCGTCGGATTGACTTTTGTGCTATCTCCCGGTACAATAGTATAGTTGACCGGGTCAAACGCAACATTGGTGGATACATAACCACCATCAGAACCTGGACGCTTCTTGATAACGCCAAGCGGGTCGTCCAAGATATCGACTGCTGAGATAAAATGGTCGAGAATCAGGGTATCGAGAACGTGAAGGTTCCAGGAGCTACAGAGCGTATCGACTGAGATCTTTGGAGCCCCGGCACCGTCGATGCCAAACGATTGTCCGCAGGGCGCGGCATATTCATTGAAGAAGTCATCAGCGTCCCAATCTCCGAGATCGCCATCGAAATCGAATCCGGACATCCCATACTGATAGACCGCGAACGCGCTATCGGCGGTCGCATAGTAACACCCAACACCCAGTTCGTAGCGTCGGCCACTCAATTGGGGATAATCTGGAAACCTTGTCGTTCCCCATGGAACCCCTATATTACCGATCGTGCCAATCGGAAGTCCATTTTTCCAAACCTTGATCTTGGAAAACTGATCGCTGCGCGCGATCACGTTTATGTAACGATGTTTGGCCACCTGCCTCACATCGTCCGGGACGGTCCACATGAAACTGGTGCGATAGCGTGAGGCAGAGACAACATTCATCTGTGCTGGCGCGGTAAATGGCCCTTGCCGGCTGGCGGATCCGCCAGCTCCGCGGTAATCGTACTGCTCGACAGCGAATTTATGGCCACAGTCCGAATAGAAATGCGCTCCATCCTCGACATTGTTCTCTACGGAGAAGTCATAGAGCGGTACGTCATACGAGCGAAGACCAGTCGCAAGGTGCCCCTTGACCTGACAGCCGTTTACACCCTTATCGGCTACGATCATCTTGACCTGGTCCCCGGCACTGTTATCGCTCGGATCGATGCCGGGCGAATCGAACATAGGCATCACAAGATAACCTGAGTCGGTCCAATATTGGGTCGGGACCATCATTTCAAGATTCATATTTCTGTTGTCGGCAAAGTTGTTATTCGTGTTGCCATTGAATGCATTCTCGCATCCGGCAAGCACGCCAACCGCCTGGTCCGCAACAACCTGAGATCCCGTCTCGTCAATATCCCAAAGACCTGGCTTGGATGAAATATTAGATTTAACCCAATAGACCTGACCACGCTGGAGCGTGACGTCAAGCTCCGAAGGCGTACCCTGTCCGTTATTCGGACCAGAGGTCGCGCCGGGGAAACCCTTACGCGTCGTCCCCGCTGGGAATATCTTTACGTGCGTTCCGTCCTGAACGGCAATCACCCCGAAGAACGAGCTCGAAGGCTCACCGCCATTGTTACAAAACCGTGCAGGCGATGGAGCACCGGTCCCATCGTCGTTTGGCGCGGCCGCGACGACATATTCCTTTCCAAGCGCGCTGGTCGGCAAGGCCAAATACATCTCGGCATCGTCAGGGCCTGCTGAAAAGTATTGAACATTGATCGGGTGGTCGGCATGAACATGGATGCCCGTGAATTCGGGCACTTCACCATCAACGTTGAGATTGCCGCTGTTACCATCGGAGACAATGACATACGAGAGATTTATCGGAACTTGGGCGTAATTTTTAGCCACAATGTGTACCTGACTCCCGATCACTTCCGCACCGGTTTGGTGATCGAAGTAGCCGACCGTGACGTTGCAGTCGTAATACGAGCTGATGAGTATCCAGTAGGATTGATACGGTATGACCGTCGTACAATCGAAGCTCGTTCGCATGAACCCCAAGTAATAATCACGTCCGTCGGATGGTATGCCCTTTTGGGACTGCGCCAACGCAACACTGGACACGGAGAGGTGAACGAGCAGTAGCCCGGCCACGGCCAGGTACATGTATCTTGCAGCAAGCTTCATAGTTAGGTCCTCAATTGTATAAGCAGCGAAGAATCCCGGAGACTTCTACCAATCATCTGTAGTAAGTAACCGGCAACCCCAAAAGCAACGCACCAAACGTTACAAAGATTTACCCCAAAAATAAGAAATCTTTCCTGGGCTTTAATCTAACACGGCAAACGTTCAATAATCTCACTATATTCATGAAGTTAAGATGCGAAATCTCATCTCCCTGCTTCTTATCACTGTATGCATCGTTAGTGGACCATCCTCCCGCGCACAACAATCCTGGACGCAAACAAAGGGCCCGGAAGGCGGCGCGATTAGCGCAGTCTGCGTCGATTCGATCAATCACGTTTTCATTGCCACCAAAGCCGGAGGCATTTATGAAAGCCAGGACAGCGGCACCCATTGGATCCCCCGCAACGCTGGGCTGAGCACGTTGTACTTTCGCGACATTCAGGCATCGGCGCCCGACTATGTGTTTGCTGTCTCAAATCAAGAAGGCATTTTTCGAATGAAGCGTCAGGAAAGTCCGGCGTGGGTCCTGTTGGACACGACCGCAACATTTGCGTCATCCATTGCCACTTTGGCCATCACACCGAATGGAGACTTGTTTATCTCAGCCAGCTCCTCTGGGATTCTCGTCAGCCATGACAATGGGGACCACTTTAGCGCCGCAGCCTCGGGGATCGACCGGAAGGACTTGCCCATCAAATTCCTCAGCGCTCCCGACTCTGCGCGGTTGTATGCCGCAGCGTGGAATGGCACGGTGTACTTCTCATCGGACAATGGGCAGAACTGGACCTCAATCGGAAAGCATCCCTCGATGCATGAAGTAACAGCTCTGCTGGCCCTGCCGAGCGGTTCCGTTCTCGTGGGCGATAAGACGGGCAACGTATATCTTGATACGAACGGAACGAGTTGGCAACGCGTGATCGACAGCGCCACCTCCCTGAATAATGGCACGTACAATCTCTTCTTTAGTCGAGTCTCTGGTCACGTCTTCTGTCGCGCCGTGAACGGGCTGCTCTTTCGATCGAGCGATATGGGTCTCACGTGGACCAAAATCATCAAGGAAATTGAAGGTGGAGAGTATTTCCCGGCCGCCGTCAATAAGGAAGGGGTTATCTTCGCCGGCGTCGATTACGATGGGATGCTGCGCTCATTTGATGACGGCGAGGAATTTGAGGCAATTAATAATAATCTGATTGGCACGTATATCTTCAGCGTCCAGGTTGGCCCCGACGGTACGACCTTGTATGCTAATTCCAGCGAGCGAATCTACCGCTCCTACGATCAAGGCCAGAACTGGAATCTCCTCTCGCTGGAGATTCACGACCTCCTGAGCGCACCCTCTTTTTCGATCGATAGCGCAGGAGTACTGTACGCGATCGATCTTGCACGGGTGCACGTCTCCACGGATTCCGGTACTACCTGGCATCAAACGCTCGCCGGCGATACGCTGCTCCAAACGTTTACGCTCGTTTCCACAAAAGATCGGACGTTCGCTTCCTCCTATCGTGGATTGTTCGCAACGCAGGATCATGGCATGACCTGGACGAACGTTACGCCCACCGGTGATAGCACGATGGTCAATACTGTTGTGGTCGGAATGGACGGTGCCGTCTACGCGGAAATGGGTAACGGTGATTTGTTTAAGGCAACAAATATTAATGCCACGACCTGGACTCAGTTGGGCAAGAGTAGCAATTTAACCCTCGTCATGAAAGATGGGAGGACGATGTTCGACATTAATAATAATGCGGCTGAGCGTTCGAGCGATGGTGGACTGAATTGGACGTCTCTGCCACCGGTTGACCCCGTAAATTACCATAAGGTCTTCGGGCTGTTTATCGACAAGAAGAATCAACTCTTCCTGAGCACCGATTCGGGGATTTACATTTCGAAGGACCTCGGCGATACATGGCTGACGTCCTATGATGGATTGCACGGACCAAGCACCTCGCGAATCATTGGCGCACACGATGTCTGCCAGGATAAGTTCGGCAATTACTACGCGGCATCGAACGGTCAAGGGGTATTTCTTAGTCCCGCCACCTCGAGCGCGGTCACATGGTCGTCGCTTTCCAAGACAAATACACTCGAGTGTTACCCGAACCCTGTCATCAGCATCACGAAGCTCCATTTTGCGCTGGAGTCGTCCGGATTCGTCCATGTTCAACTGACGGATGTTCTTGGGCGAGTCGTATGGTCTACGCAGGATCAGTCGTTCTCGGGTGGCGAGCACACGATGGATCTGAATCTACAGGATTTCCCGAGTGGCGCGTATCTTTGTTCGGTTCGCCACGGAGATGCGAATGACAATCTGTGGATTAATGTGACTCATTGAGGGTAGATTATTAACCTCTTCGTGCCCTGAGGCTCCTAACCGGCCATGATGCTGTTCATGGCCGGTCATGCAATTAAACCCGCTCGTCGAGATCGTACTTCGAAGCACGGTCGTCTATTTGGTCATCCTGCTTGGCTTTCGCCTGGCCGGAAAGCGCCATATTTCGCAGCTTTCACTGCTCGATTTTGCCCTCATTCTCCTCGTTTCCAACGCAGTACAGAATGCGATGGTCGGGAGCGATACCTCGCTCCTGGGGGGGATTGTCGCAGCCTCTACGCTAATCGGCATTAACGTGCTGCTGACAAAACTCATTTTTCGCAGAGAGGGCGTAGCGCATTTGCTGGGGGGAGAACCTCGCTTGCTGATCCGCAACGGACAATATGTGATGTCGAATCTCCAACATGAATCCATTCGGCCTGAGGAGATCGAAGAGCAAATCCGCGAGCATGGATTTAAAGATATTACGGATGTTCGCACCGCGATCCTCGAAATTGATGGCTCGATCAGCGTTATCCCGTATGACAAGGAGGGCAAGCACATCGAGCATCACCTCCCATTCGTCCGTCATCGCCATCGCGGCCGCCGCGGCCTGAGACCATAATTACGACATGATCGCACTCGAACATATCTCCATGCAGTTCACGGGAGATTATCTCTTCCGTGATGTCACATTTACCGTTCGCCCCGGCGACCGGATGGGACTCGTGGGTCCGAACGGAGCTGGCAAAACAACACTCCTCAGAATCATCGCCGGCGTGTACGAACCGGAAAGCGGGACCGTCAATCTGCCCACGGCCTACAAGACCGGTTATTTGCCGCAGGAGCCGACGCTCGATGCGGCGGCTCAAGAGCGAACGCTCATCGCCGAAGCATTGAGGGCAAAAGAAGATTTGATTGAAGTCGAGGAACAGCTCGCCGCGATCCAGATCCAAATGGAGGATCCGAATCAGGACCATACCAGCCCCGAGTACACACGAATACTCGAGAAATTCGGTACTCTTCACCATAAGTTCGAAGATTTGGGTGGCTTCGAACTTGAAGCCGCGGCCAAGAAAGTATTAAAGGGCCTCGGATTTACGGAGAAAGATTTCGAGCGCCCACTTGCCGAGTTCTCGGGCGGATGGCAAATGCGTCTTTTGCTCGCAAAGCTACTCATCGCCCGGCCCGACGCGCTCCTGCTCGACGAACCGACAAACCATCTTGATCTCGAAAGCTTATTTTGGCTCGAAGAGTATCTCCGCGGATACGATGGCACCATCGTGATCGTCTCCCATGATCGCGCATTTCTAAATGCGATCACGAACCGCACGGCAGAAATTGACCGATCGAAGATCGAAGTCTATGCCGGCAATTACGAATATTACGAGCGAACGAAGGCGGAGCGTGAAGCGCAGCTTGCATCGCGCGCGCAAAACATCGATGCGCGAAGACGAGAGCTCGAAAGTTTCGTCGAGCGATTCCGGTACAAGGCAACGAAGGCCCGACAGGCGCAATCGCGCTTAAAGATGCTCGAGCGCATGGAGCGGATTGAGTTGGCATCGCACGGGCCCTCCGTTCATTTCAACTTTCCACCGGCACCTGCATCCGGTCGGATGGTCTTCGAAGTCCAACATGGTGCAAAGTCCTATGATGGCGTCCGAGATATTTTTTCCGGAGTTGATCTCCGCATCGAGCGTGGAGATCGAGTAGCGCTGCTCGGGAAGAACGGCGAAGGCAAGACTACGATGGGAAAAATCTTCGCCGGCCAGGAACAGTTGACTGGCGGTACGTTCGAAGTCGGGCACAACGTCCTGCTCGGCTACTATGCCCAGCATCAGGCTGAAGCCCTGGATCCAAAGCTTACAGTTCTCGAAACCGTCGAGAATGTAACGCGCGCGCAACTCTTTCACGAAACGGCCTCCAACACGATGCCGCGCACTCAGTCGCAGCTTCGCTCATTGCTCGGTGCATTCCTCTTCCGCGGTGATGATGTCTACAAACCAGTACGCGTCCTTTCCGGTGGAGAGAAAGCCCGGCTGGCTATCGCCAAGATGTTGCTGGAGCCCACGAACACACTCGTACTCGATGAGCCGACAAACCATTTGGACATGGCATCCAAAGAGGTCGTCAAGGAAGCGCTGCTGCAGTTCGATGGGACCGTCGTCGTCGTATCCCACGACCGGGATTTCCTCGAAGATTTGACCGATCGACTGATCACGTTCCAGGATGGTTATGTAAAGGAATATACCAAACCTCTCGAGACGTATCTTGACGAATTGCGTGCATCGGAAATCGCGCTGATCCAAAGTAAGAAAGCTGCCGCGCGTCAGGCTAATGCAGCCAAGCCGGTCGCTCCTGCTACGGCTCCAAAGAATGGAGCCTCGAAACCGGAGAGCAGTCCTGCCCAGCGTGAAGCTGCTACGCGCGAGCAGAAGCGCCGGGAAGCGGACGACCGAAACGCGAGGTTCAAGCTAGAACGACCACTTCGAACGAAGATCTCTGAAGTCGAGAAGAAGATCGAATCTCTCGAAAAAGAAAAGCTCGCAATTGAGGACGCAATGTTGGATGCCGAGTATTACAGCAGCGTTGACCGGGTCAAGTCTGATTCCGAGCGGCTAGGCCTTCTGCGAGGAGAACTCGAGCGGCTGGTCTTCCAGTGGTCGGAGTTAAGCGAGAAGTTAGAGAATCTCGCGGTTTAAGCACTGCGACATCTCATATAGTACGATCCCACTTGCGACAACAACGTTGAGCGAATCAATGTTGGCGTTCATGGGAATCCGCACCAGTTGGTCGCATGCTTTGATGACTTCCGGCCGAAGGCCCCAGCCCTCAGAGCCAAACACGAGGACATTGTTTGCAGCTGATTCAAGCTCGCTAAGTGGAATGCTGCTAGCAGTCAATCCCGTTCCGATGATGCGGCAATGATGTGCGTCACGCAACGCTCTTAGCGACACCGCAAGATCGGGCACTCGGACGATCTCGATATCGACAATTGTCCCCATCGAGACTCGGACAGAGCGGCGCAAGTATGGATTACAGCAGCGATCATCCACGATCAGCGCGCTTGCACCAAATGCCGCCGCCGTGCGAATAATCGCTCCCATATTCTCCGCATCCGAGATTCCATCGAGGGCGACGACAACGAAGGGATCGCGCCAATGCAACGCTGCTTCTTCGATCGATTGAGTCTCTGGAATTTGTACGGCGAGCATGACGCCCTGATGCAGGAGGTACCCGACGATTTGCTCCATTTCCTGTTTCGGAGCTAAATAGACTTCTGTCGAATCCGTACGAGAGTCTAATAAGTTACGAAAAGATTCGAAGTGCTCTGGCGTCATCAGAGCCTTCGGAATCATTGCGGTACTTTCGAGAATCTTTCGGACGATCTTTTCCGACTCCGCGATGAAGAGCCCGCGATCGAAATGTCCACCCTTACCTTTAAGCGACCGGAAGTCTTCGACGGCTTCCGGATCGTAGGCTTCGAGCACTTGATACGACATCAATCGGCAGCGCGCGTCACCTCGATCACCACCCTACGATTGAGTGCCCGACCTGAGGCCGTTTCGTTCGGAGCAATGGGGCGGTCGGGGCCAAAGCCTTTGGCACCTAATCGGTCGCGGCGAACACCTCGCGAGGCAAGAAAGGTAACGACCGCCTCCGCCCGTTTCTGAGACAGCACCATGTTGCGTTCGCGGTCTCCTTGGGAGTCCGTGTGGCCCTGAATCTCAATAGCAAGTCCCGGCAAGCGTTTCATCAATTCGACAACTTTGCCGAGCGCAGCCATGGATTCGCCTTTCAGCGAACTGCTTCCGACATCGAACCGAACCTCATCGAGCCGAATCTGGGACCCTTGCAGGTCCTTCGCGGAGAGATTCGGATCCCACTCGCTTCCCTTCGGCAGATGGAAGCCAGGCCGGAGATCTTCTCTCAGATAGAGCTTCCAAATATCGCTCTTGCCGAATCCACGCGTTGACGTTTCATGCGCGCTCGAAAAGTAGGCGGTATCACCGCGGGCGCCAATTGTAAAGTATGCATCGAACGAAATAGTGTTGACTGGTTCGCCAAGATCCCGGGGATTCGACCAGTGCATCCAACTTTCGTCCTGTCGGCGCGCGACGAAAATGTCATAGTCACCGATACCTCCTCGACCATTCGTCGAGAAATAAATGGTCCGGTCGTCGTATGCGATAAATGGCGAGATATCATCACCCGGTGTCGATAGTTCTGCGATCAATTCCGGCCGTGACCAATGCAAATGTCCATCAATATTTCGCGATAAATAGAGATCGTGCTGACCGAGCCCATCTTTCCGTTTCAGCGAGAGGATCATATACTTCTCGTCACCCGAGATCGTCATCATCGCGATGGACGTGTCGTTATAATAGTCGTCGATAAGCAGGGGCTCGGGAAAGGACCACGAACCATCGGGCTGCTTCGAACTCATTGAAAACCCTTTACCACCGGTCCCATCCGCCCGATAGGTGTTCTGAAGATAGAGATGTGTGGCAGTAGTATTGATCGCGCGGACGCCATCGTAATTCGTGGTGTTCAATGGGCCTGGCAACTTTTCTGCTTTGGACCAGGAGCCATCCGATTGCCGAAGAGAGTACCAAATGTCTTCGTCGTTCGGATTATTTGCGTAACCAGTGTTCGAAGGATCGCCCTTGCGCACGAAAAACATTAACGTTTCGTCAGGGGTCAAGACAGGGAACAGGTCACTATACTCAGAATTGATATTCGGCCCCATATTGATGCGATCGAAGACTGCTGGGGGCGCGGCGGGCGCAGACTTCTTTGGCGGCGGAATTTCAATGTTAATCCCCGGGAGCTGAGGATTCTGTCCCCAGCTGGTGTAAGGGATTAGCAACGGCACGAGCATCAACAAGGCATGACAAATTAGAGCAGGCACATTCAGAGGTGCTGCAAGGCTATATGGCAAACGCATGTCCAGAATAACGCAGATGAGTTCAGTTGGGTTTTGCCTGTTCCGTTCATGATGAACGGAACTGGTGTGCTCGATTCCGTATTGAATACCATCCCCCCACGGATCATTATCCGATTCCGAGACATGGAGATCCCCGATCCCGAGAGCGTGATGTTACCGCTCCTACAGTTCATGGGTGATGGAAAGCCTCACAGCGCCGGCGATGCCGAAACGTATCTCGCCGACTATTTTCGTTTGCCCTGCACTAATGCCGAGAAGCCTGTACAACTTCGGACGTGTGTATCCGGCGTGACTACGCGCTTCAAGAACGCGAACTTGCTAGAACCAGTCTCGCGAGGCGTCTTCCGTATTACTGCGCGTGGACTTGGCATCCTTCAAACTGCGCCAGCCAAGCTGGATTTCAGCGATCTTCGATCACTCTCTTCGTACGCGTCACCCACTACGAACGCCACGAAGAGCTGCGGGCAGCCACCAAACAAAGCGCTCGGCCATGCATACGAGGCGCAATCGCTTGCACTTCGAGCTGAAGTCTTGGAATATATTAGGGCCTCTTCGCCCGCCAACTTCGAGCAAATCATACTCGATGTCCTCATTGCACTGGGATACAGTAGCCCGCGCGCTCATGCGGAAGGTCTTCTCACCCGCCAGGAACACGGAGTCCTTGAAGGACTCGTCAAAGCTCACAAGCTCGGTCATGATGCCATTTATCTCAATGCGCTTCGGGAGCGAGCTATCGTGGAGAAGTCGCAAGTGAAAAACTTTATCCGCACTCTCGCGACCGTTGCGACTCGCAAGGGCGCGTTGATTACGACATCAGAATTCTCTCCGGCCGCACGGCAAGCCGCCGAAGCTTCGGAGAAGCGTATCTTGCTCATCGATGGCGCCGAACTCGCTCGACTCATGGTCCATCATGGTATTGGAGTGGTCGAGCAACAGCGATACATCGTCAAGCGGGTCGATGCAGCGTATTTCGAGACTGACGTTTGAGCGGCTGACGGAGGATCGTCTTCAGTTTTTCCGGTGCCGAGCGACGCGGATCACCCAAGTAGATCTCATGGTGTTTGCCGCTGATATCCGCTCCTTGATCGCGGATAAAGTCGTGAAGTTTCTCGATCGTGGGTGCTTCTGAGGAGTATGGGCCGATGTGCATAATCTGCGCACACTCTCCTTCACTCCATTTCTCCAGTCGTACGTTCGATACTGTATCGAGATGTTTTTTTTCTTCCACTTCTTTTGCGGCTTTGGCAACTTCCGTCTTGGTAATAGAATCCGGCTGCTCGAGCATTAGCGTCCATTGCCACTTGGTCCGGTTATTATTGGAGAAGTCCGACATGTTCTCGCTCCACCAGAGTCCTTCAAGCGGCGCAATTTTGTAATCACTTTCCTTGCCCTGCTTCTTTCGATCGAACTTCATGGTATACGCAAGCCCATAGAGTGCTTGTACGGCATCCTGGAATTCTTTCGACTTATTCGGATCGCCCTTGCCATCGATCATGAGGTACTGCATTTTAGGGACGGTCACTACTTTTGGTGTCTTCGAGCTGGCAGAGAATAGCTCCTTTAGTTCGTCGTTGGTTTTGGTGGTAGACATATGCGTTTGTGTTTTGAATGTTCAAGTCACTGTTCTGCACTGTCAGAGAAACATGCTGGCCAGGCAGTGCGCCTGGCCAGCAGTGAACTCTCTTTCGCGTGTGTGAGTAAATTGTGTTCAGAATGCTCTCAAATGAACGCTTCTGTTTTAGTTAAAGATGACATAATGCACCGTGGCACCTTCGCCGTTGTTAAGGTCACCACCGGTCTGCAGGAAGTGAATGTCGAACGACCCATTTGTCACATTGGCTGTGTTCGCCACATAATGATCGTTAGCCATGCTGGTACCATTCAGCTTGACCGTCACAATAATGATGCTCGCAGGTGTGACGAGCGGATTGCTGATTGTCGCAATGAGCTCTTTCGCCTTGGCCGGCCCACCATTGAGAAAGTCGACAGAGCCTGCAGCTCCTGTCTGAGTCAGCGGAGTCACTGCGATCTGAGGTTGCCTTGGATCCAACCCGTCTACCGTGATACCTGTGCCAGCAACAATGCCATCGATTTGTCCCATGGCGACCGTAGCCGGCGCCCATCGGTTCATCTCGGCATCATATCGGAGTAACTGCGCACCCAATGGTTGAGCCGAAGCGACCGGAATATTCTGGATTCCTGTAACGGTTAGATGTCCGGCTGCATCCATTGATGCGTCCCCGGTCACAGTGACAGCCTGGGCAATCCCACTCTCGTTACCGACCCAAAGATTGGAGGCTGGTAATTGTTCGTCCAATTTTGCGTCGAGCGTTTCAGCAAGTGTAGACGCCACTCCATCGACATATCCCTTGGTTGCAGCGTCGGTTACGTCAATTGGCTCACCCAGTGAGGTGATTCGCTGGAGCCCGGCATCTGCGCCATGCAGCAATGAGAGCGGACTCAGAACGGTCGTCATATTCGCGTCGCCGGAGCCAAGGGTGACATCACCCGTGAACGTCGCGGTTGTCCCGCGAACCGGAACATCCATCCGGAGCGTGAACTCATCGCCCAGCATTGTGAAATGTGCTGGATCGTACGCCACATTCAGGTTGCCATTGAGGTCCTGATAGAGCGCGGTTCCGGCGATGTCTGCGCTTAACTGCCGGCCCGTGATCGAAGCCGGAGTAATCCAGGTACCCGGTAGCCGTCCGGCATCGAGCGCAACTGTGATCAGGCCAGTGCTTCCGCCACCAATGAGACCTTGCCCGAGAACCACGCCAGTAATTTGGCTTGCAGTTCCGGAGATGAGCAGTCGACCGTTCGGAATATCACGCTGCACTGAGATGTTCGGTCCGGCAGCGATCTCGAAATTCCCTCCTGTCGACTCCATCCCATTGATGCTAATCGGTGGAAGCAAGTTCGAGCTGATGTGTCCATTGTTGTCAAGTGGCATTGGAAAGATTTTTCCATTCGTCGGTGTGGCGCTCGCAAGAATCCCATCGAGCGAATGCGCAGTGAACGCATACGGCACGGCAGTCAGGCGGGCACGTGGTGAGAGTTCCTCGCCTTGATTGATGCGAATACCCAATTCGATCGGTCGGGTAATATCGATCATCGCCGGGAGTCCGCCGACGGTCGAACCGAGTTGGAGTTCAAAGACGCCCTTTGTGACAGAGACTCCGGAAAATGTCTCCGTGAGAAGTACTGCGCCGGTCCCGACATCGTAGTATGTAATCCCGAGGTCGACTAAGCCGGTCAATGGACCGGATGTGTTCATCAGGAGTCCCTGATAGGATACTGTCTGGGCCGGTTGTGCCATAGACGCCGTTTCGAAACCGAAGGTGAGCACACTGGCAAGAGCGACCAGAGTGATGGAGTTGAAAATGAGTCCTTTGCCCCAGTTAACTCCTTTGAAAATAGTAGCCATATAATTGAGTGTAATGGTGAGTTATGTTTTTGAATCCGTAGCCCTGTTCCGAGAGCAATTGCAGGCGCGACAGTGCCTCGGGATATCGTCGTTACGACTCACCGAAAGGCGGCTCCACCGAGAAGCTGCTCCCCGTAGCTTCCCGACGGATTCTTCGCGTGCGAGACACGCCAATTCGCGACGTGCCTGCAATATGGGCTTCGAGCTGCGAGTGAGACTTGGAAGGAATATGCCAAGCGAAAGGCCTTCAAAGAAAAGATTGAAGAACCGAGGAATACAGCTCCATTATTGGTGATTCCGCGCTCAGCGGCTAGGGAGAGCGCAAACTAAATTCCCGCTCAGCAACACAACAGACATAAACAACTAACGCAACCCGACAAGTAGTTTGACGCTTCTAGCGATGTTGATAGATTACTCAGCTCGTCCGATCTGCTCGGCCCATGTCATTAAGGACTGCATGAAGACCGTAAGAATTTTCCGCGTCGCTTCATCGGCAAGGGTCCCATCGGCGTTAAATTTTTCCTGGGCCTTGGAGATCATGACTTCCGGTTTGTTCATTGGCAATAGATTCACAAACACGCAGGTCTGCCGCAAGTGATATTGCGCTCGCGAGCCGCCCAGCAATCCGGTAGAGGCACTCATGATCGCACATGGCTTGCCATTGAACGGATTCTCCTTCGGAGGACGCGAGATCCAGTCAATGGCATTCTTGAGCACGCCCGGCACTGAGTAATTATACTCCGGTGTGGCAAACAGGAGTCCATCGGCATCTTTAACCTGCTGCTTGAGTCGCTGGACCGATTGCGGAATGCCGGCATCTTCCACATCCTGATTATACAACGGCAAGTCGCCAATCTCAGCGACCTCGATGTGCATATCTGCCGGCGCGAGTTCAATCGCGGCGCGGAGCGCCATCCCATTGTATGAGCCCTTGCGAAGACTGCCGAGAAATGCGAGTATCTTCATTACGCTAAGTCAAAGAGTAAGAATTCGGCTTCACCGTTCTGCGAAGCTCTGATCAGAATCGAATCCTCGTCCTCAATCGCAACGGCATCCCCATGATGAAGAACTATATCATCAATGTGCACTGTCCCGCGAGCAACCTGGAGAAAGCCTGCGCGCCCCGAAATAAAGTGATGCTTGAGTTCAGCACCATCGGAGACAATACTGGCGTAGACCGTTGCATCCTGATTGATCTGGACGCTGTCGTTGTGTCCATCGTGCGACGCGATGCGACAAAACGTATTTCGCTTATCCTGATCGTGAAAAGTCCTCTGCTCATAGCTTGGCGTAAGACCATGCTTCTCCGGATACAACCAGATTTGCAGAAGGTGTACCGGCTCAGACTTTGAAGGATTGAACTCGCTATGCACGACCCCAGTACCAGCCGTCATCCGTTGCACGTCTCCCGGACGAATGATGCCTTTGTTGCCCATCGAGTCCTCATGCTCGATCGCGCCGGAGAGAATATACGTGATGATCTCCATGTCGCGGTGCGGGTGCATGCCGAAGCCGCCTTCCGGGGCCACCGTATCCTCGTTAATTACGCGCAACGTCCGGAAGTGCGTATGTTTTGGGTCATAGTAGTCCGCGAAGCTAAAAGTATGGTACGTCTTCAGCCAGCCGTGATCGGCATGTCCGCGCTCGTTCGAAGGTCGTTTGGTGAGCATAATAATTTATGTTGCAACAAAGATACGGCTATGAGAACATGCGGTTTCACGCTTAGAATTGTTCATTCGGCAAAAATCTACATTCTGACTAAAGATTTATTTGTAACCGGAGGCCACCTCAAGCGTTTTAAATAGGGAGGGCTTTGATTGAAGCTGTCCCAAGAGTGAGATTCATCGAGGATGGAGGGACACGTCATGAATTCTTCGGTTGCTGCTGTTACCTTTCTCTCCTTGAGTGGTCTTCTATAGTATGAATCCATAGCATTTTTGACATCAACCGCTTACGACCATGCATCTCAAACCGACTCTCCTCGCATCGATCGCCACCATGCTGTTCAGTGTCGTCTCGGGCGCCCAGGCGCAGTGGGTGCGCGTGAGTAATGGCCTGCCACAACAGGGTATGACCGTTTACTCTCTCGCCGCGATTGACACGACCCTCATGGCCGGGACCGACCAGGGGTGCTATCGATCGAACGATCTTGGAGAGTCGTGGACGCTCTGCTCCAATTTTCCCGCGAACTCGGGAATAAGCCCGACCGCTACTATTGGAGTCTTCGCTGCTGGCCCCAAGTTCTACGCTTCGTCCTTCCGGCATTTGGTCGTGAGCTCCGATCTGGGAACGAGCTGGGCTTTGGACACCGCTGGCCTGAGAAACAAGTACGATGCAATCGGTTCGATTGTGGGGTGGGGATCTATGCGATTCCTCGCTGGCAACACTGGAATTTTTCGATCCATGGGCGATGGATTGCCATGGGAGATGATCAACAATGGTCTGCCCAATGGTACCATGGCCTCCGGATTGGCTTTCGTGTGGTCCGATGTTTTTGCGTGCACAAATAGTGGCGTCTTCCGATCCACCGACAGCGGAACAAGTTGGAACGCCACATCGCAAGGCAAACCAACCTATGTTATTACAGCACTGGATACAATACTTGTCGGAGGTGTGGGTGGCCCAAATGGTTGGCTCATTACCTCCAGCGACCGCGGTGCAACGTGGACCCAACTCTATGGCACTCACTATGGAAATGTGCTCATCGCGAATGATCCATATATTTTTGATGGCTCGACCGACAGCGGCGTATATGTCGCGAAGGATGGTGCACAACATTGGTCACCGGCTCACAGGGGACTATCGCGTGCATTGATTTCGGCTCTAACAACATCCAGTGGCTATCTCTTTGCCGGAACGAACCAGGGCTCTGGTACATACCCTTCCGATGAAGGCGTATGGCGTATGAAGATCTCCGATATCGCGAATGCCGGTGTTGCGAATTCATCATCTGCAACAATTGAATTGTCTCCCAATCCAACAACAGGCCTCATTACGATTGAAGGTGCGCCATCCAGAGCTCATGTCACTGTACTGAATCTGCTCGGCCAGAGCGTGCTCGAATCGAGCGAGCAGGCGACGGCTTTCACGCTCGATCTCTCCCCTCTCGCGCCAGGCGTGTACTGCGTCCGGATATACTCGCCGTTAGAGAACGTGACGAGAATGATTGTGAGAGAATAGGATCAGACTCTGGATCCAAGCATTACGACGCTCACCCCAAAAATAGAAAGGGACGTGCCAGGCACGTCCCTCAAAATTAACACCACGCTTAGCACGTCAAGCATTGCTACCCGTTAGCGAATTCCGGTATCGTAGTGCAATGTGACCGACACCGTTGCACCGGACACGACCTGTACGGTAACCGAACCTTGCGGGCGCGGCAGCATCGAATTCGTAAGCGGCTGCGGCGTGAGCGTGTATGTCCCAGCAGCTACCGGGACCGTAAAGGTCCCGTTTGCATCGCTGGTTACTGTGGCAACTGTTACGCCATTCGCACCGGCAATGTCAACCTGAGCGCCAGCTAATGGTGCTTCGTTCGTTTGACCAGCTTTCTGCACTGGTGAAATCGGGCCTTTGAGGACGAGTCCACTAATCATTGCAGTGTGAGTGACGGAGCCTGGGGAAACGAGCACCGTCTGGTTGACGACCTGGTTGCAGTCCACCGTGACCATAAGTTTGGTCGTGATCGCAGTCCCTGCGGCACTATTGCCCATGATGGCAATCCCATACTGGCCCGGGCAGAGGTTGGTAAACGTAACATTTCCAAAGGCATCTGTCTGCCCCATGTGAGTTATCCCGTTAGCACCATAGAGCGTCACCGTCGCTCCGGCGACGGGTGTTCCGCGCGTATTTGCAGAAGTAGCCGATGTGTCATATACGTGAAGCGTGATCGACGCGTGACAGCATGAGTCTGGATTTGGTGGCGGCGGCGGAGGAGGAGGAGGAGGAGGAGGTGGTGGTGGTGGTGGCGTCGGCAGCATAAGCGATTCGTTCACCACCTGATTACAGCCAATTGTGATCGTCGTCTCTTTCGTCACAACGCCAGTTGGGGTCTGTACTTTCGTCTGAATAACGTACTTACCCGGACAGAGATTATCGAAAGTGACGTTGCCGTTCTTGTCCGTTTGCCCTGTATGACTAACGCCGTCCGGGCCGGATAGCGTTACGGACGCACCACCGACTGGCGAACCCAACTGGGCTCCGACGGAATTCGATGCGGAATCCATGACGTGCATGGTGATCGAGCCATGACAGCAGGTATCGGGAGTGGGCGACGGCCCAACCGGATTCGATCGCCGACAGGACGAAGCAGCAAAAATCAATACTATCGCCGCAACGAATGCGGCAAGAGAGAATCGAAGTGTCTTCATACAATTATTCCGTAATGGGAGATATCTAATAAAACACAGCACACATCGAAAAGTCACAAAGAAAAGAAAAATATCGTTTTCCAGCAACCAACTCGGTTGGCAGTATGCATTCCTCTTCCGACTCGTACTGCGGAATTGTACTCCGCAGTCCCTCGCCAATGGAATAATGTGTGGAGTACAACTCCACACTACACTATCGCAAACGGATCACGGGTACCATCTCTACTCGCCCGTTCATGCGAATGAGACACTCATACGTGCCAGCGGGTAAACCGATAGCGTCCCATGTGAAAGTATGCTCCCCTGCCGCCAGCTCGCCAGAAAATATCCGCGCTACCTCCACGCCGAGCAGGTTCACGATCGAGACATCCGCATGGCCACCGGCCTCCGGCGTGAAGGAGATCGTGGTTGATTGGGAGAATGGGTTGGGGTAGGCACTGACTTCCTGCGAAGCCACACCCGATGACCTGTGGACAGCCGCATTGATGCCGAAATCGGAAAGCGGGCGGCGCCACACACCCGAAGATTGCGTGCCGGCAAAAATGTATGGCGGAAATAAGAAGAGTTGCGGAACAACCAGGGCCGTTAATCCCTCGTTGAACGCGGACCATGTGTCGCCAAAGTCCGATGAATGGAACACACCAATGCCCTTCTGTTCAAGGTGATTAATTCCTTCATCTGTCGAAATGAATATGTCACTATTACTCGATGTAATTGAATTGATGGCATAAGAGCCTAACAGCACTTCCGGAAAACTGGAAGGATACATCCAATTCTTGTCTGCTCTTTTCTTTCGAAATATTCCTTGGCCGCCGCTTCCGTAACCTGGCCCGGTCCCCGCAAAAAGATAATCTCCATCGCTTGCTACACTGTAAGCATAAATGCAATTAGTGTAAAAAACGACGGTCCAAGTTAATCCGCTATCGCTCGACGAGGAGACATAATGGTCGCAATCGCTGTTCCCAAAACAGGCAAGTAGATCGGCCCCATTTGACACGAGACAATCAATAGGACCCGTAACACTTCGTTTTGTCCAACTGGCTCCCCTGTCAGACGAAAGCACGAAAGTTCCATTGTTGGTCGCGATTAGACTTGATCCGATCGCTGCTGCCGGAGCATATGCGCTGACAGATGTTGAGTCCCAAGAGTCGCCAAAATTTGACGACATGAATAGTTTGTTCGTGAAAGCAAAAAGCATCGTGTCAATAGTAACGATCTGATCAACGTGGAGCGAATCGATCCCCTTGTTGGCTGGAATGAACGTTGCCCCGTTGTCATCCGACCGATAAATTCCCTTTCGGTCGACCCCGACAAAGAGATGCTTGCCGATCGATGCAAATGATGTAATCTGAAGAGCGCGCAATCCTGTGATGCTGCTTGCCCAATGCAGACCATGATCCGTTGATCGAACGACTCCATCGGTCGCGGTTCCGGCAAGTAGATAGCCGCCTGCCATAATGAACGATTGGACCCTCATGGAAGAAATCTTCGTCCAACTTGTACCTGTGTCCAGAGAGCGGTATAGCCCGAACACTGTACCGGCAAGCAGCGTGGCGCTATCCTGATAAAGTGAGGTGATCACGTTGTAAGAACCGTCGTTTCCAATCTGCGGCAATCCGATCGATATGGTGTCCCACGTCATTCCATTATCGGTCGAGCGATAAATCTTGTCGTCCCAAGAACTTCCCGCAAAAATATTGTTGCCCTCGAATGCAAGCGATTGGACGCGGTCATTAAAGGAATCGACGATTGCAATATCGGACCACGTCGTACCACTATCGCCCGATCGGGAAAGACCGGGTGAGATCCCGCTACCAACATAAAGATCTCCGTCCTTTATCATCAGACACTGTGACAGCACGTGGAGCATGGATTCCCATGACGTACCCTGATCCGATGTTCGAAACACCCCATCGGGAGATGCATAAAAAAGGTAGCGACCAAGGACTGCCAGGAAACCCGCCTTACGAGAATAGTCCGCAAAGTAAGCGCGTGCTGTCCAGGTTAATCCGCTATCGTATGAAATATACAGGCTGTCGCTCGCGACAAAAATAGTCGAACCGCTGATGGCAATTCCCTTGACATCGGTATTCGTCGTACCAAGGACTTGACTCCAACTCGCTCCGTTATCGCTTGAGCGGTACACCGTTCCACCGCTTGCTCCGGCAAATGTGTACGGTCCCATCGATGCGAGCGTCAAGATCGACCCGCCTTCTGGCCCAGTGCATTGCTTCCATTGCGCATGGAGTACGCTGGCAGGCGCGCAGACGAGCGCGGCGAAGACTGAGAGTGTGACGAGTTGCTTCGAAAGCATGATAAGCAATCGATTATCGTGCGTGCTCGAAAGCAACACTCAGCTGGCTCGGGTGCGGATAGTGGACGTTCAACTTCTCGAAGCCGAGGACCTTGCCACTGCCGGACTTCATCACGATGATCTCATCGCCTATTTCTTCAGCGACGGACTCTTCGGCAGGATCGCCAAACCAGACGGTCAGCGTCCTACCGGTCTCATCGTAATACACTTTTATCTGGTCCATATTCGTTCTCCTTCCTTGATCGCATCGGTGATATATGCCGTGATCAGAAATCCTTGGTTTCCGGCAATCTCCTTCGTCACAGCGCAGACCCATCGTTTCGAACGCTGGGTGCGATAAAAAAGATACACGGTGGGCTCGCTCCTGCTCCTTCGAATTTCATCGGGATCTTGGATGGTGACTCGGACAAACTCATCCTGCCCCGCCATTACTGGATGCTTTTGCGTCGTAATCGTATGCCAATAATCTTTGGTCACCCGGACCTTGAACCCAATTGGGGTTTCAACCTCGAAAAGGATGTCATCCTTCGTAATCATAACGGAAGACAGTGATTGGTTGCTTCGAAAGCATGAGGATCCTTATGCTTGAAAGTGGTGTGCGGCGGGAAACGTGCCCACCCCGCGTGTGTGTACTGTCGAGTTGTACTCCACAGCCCTCCCCCCAATCGAGAGAGTGTGTGTGGAGTAAAACTCCACACTACACGCCGCGAACGGATTTCGCGCGGAGGGAGAATTGTCGTTGTATATTGAACCAGTGATAATGGGCACCAAGCTCGGGGAAAAGGATGAAGACGGAGGGATGATGGATGAAGGCGGAGAGGGTGTTCATTAAATTACAACTCAATTGGTGAAACGATGAATTATAGAATCCTTGAAATCGATACGGATTCGCCATTATTCATGAAGCACAAACGCTCGCGCGACGGTGGACTCGATTTCAATTCGTATTTTTGCTCTATGAAATTCAAGTTTATCATTCTCCTCATCGGTTCGATCCTTCTCTCCTCTTGTGCCCGCAAGGTGGGCATCCAGCACACGCTGCGCGATGGCAAAGGCGGCAAGAAGTTGGGCGGGACATTCCGCATCAACGAGACCGCCGATCTTCGATCGCTCGATCCGGTGCAGATGAACGATCAGACCTCGGTCCAAATCGGCGAGAACGTCTATGACCGGCTGCTCGAATTCGATCTTAATCTCAACCTGATTCCCGGCCTTTCCACTCTCCCGGAAATCTCGCCAGATGGTACGACCTACACGTTCCATCTCCGCACCGATGCATACTTCCACGATGACCCATGCTTCTCAGGCGGGAAGGGCCGCAAGTTTGTCGCGTCGGATGTAATCTATTGCTACACGCGCGCGCTCGATAAGACGACAAACACCGGCGCGGAGCCATACTTCAAATACATCAAGGGCGGCGCTGCATACTACGAATCGGGCAAGCTTCCACCCGGCGGTCTGCCCGGCCTGCAAGCGCCAAACGATTCGACAGTCGTCATCACGCTCGAACATCCGTTCTCGCCATTCCTGAATTATCCAGCGGTTGGATTCGGGTTTATCTATCCACATGAGGCCGTCGAGCATTACGGTCGCGATTTCGTCTTTCATCCGGTCGGCACCGGCGCGTTTCGCTTTATCGATTACAAGCAAGCGCAGCATTGCCTGCTCGTTCGTAATCCGCGGTATTGGAAGCACGATTCCGTTGGCAATCAACTCCCCTATCTCGACACCGTCAACTTCACGTTCATTCTCGATAACAAGGTGGAGTTGCAGCAATTCGTCGCAAACCAGCTCGATCATGTCTATCGCATTCCGAGCGAGTTTTTTCAGGATGTCGTGGACGAACACAAAGAGCCCAAGGGCAAGTACAAGAAGTACCAGCTCATTCATGTGCCGGCAATGGCGGTGCAATTCTATGGATTTAACGTGACAACTCCTCCAATGAACAATCGGCACTTGCGTCGTGCCATTGCCTTCGCCGTCGATCGCGACAAGATCATCAAGTATATCCTGAAGGGACAAGCGGCTGGACCCGGTGTGCATGGCATCGTGCCACCCTGCATGCCCGGCTATCCGGTCGATTTGGTACATGGCTTCTCTTTCAATGCCGATAGTGCGATGGCCGAGCTTGCGCTGGCCAAACAGGAACTGGGCGGCACAATCCCCGATCTCACACTCTATCTCAATGCTGGTGGCGGGCGCAATACTGAAGTTGCTGAAGCGATTCAATCCCAACTGAAAGAGAATCTTGGTCTGACGATCAACCTGCAAATGCTCGAGTTCTCGCAACTCACGCCACGCATCGATGATGGCAAAGCACCCTTCTTCCGGTTGGGGTGGATTGCGGACTATCCAAGTCCCGAAAATTTCCTGAATCTGCTTTACGGCAAGAACATCCCGCCGTCGGGACCAAGTACGATCAACTCGACGCGCTTCCGCAATCCGGAATTCGACCGGCTGTTCGAAGCGGCGATCAACGAGACGGATCGTTCGAAGACGAACACACTATTTGCACAGGCTGAGAACCTCGCAATCCAGGATGCGCCGTATCTCGTCCTCTATTACGATGAGGATTACCATCTGCTGCAACCAAACGTCCGGGATTTTCCAGCGAACGCGATGTATCAATTAGACATGAAGTACTGTTGGTTTAGCGAGTGATGACACGTCTTCCGCTTGCTTCTCTGGCGGTTATCCTGGCGACGCTCGCCTCCTGCAGCGCAACGACTAAACTCGATCGGTATCCGATCCACGGCACGTCAGCCTCGCTGAATGTATCGATCGAGCCGCTACACGAATCAGAGCCGGAAGACTATGGCAGCGTGTGTATGAACGTGACGGTTGCTGTGCTCTCCGCGCTGCTCACGCATCGACCAGAACCGCTGATGCATGACGAATCGCTTGCGACTTCTTTCCAAGATGGATTCGAATCAGAACTCGACAGCGTGCTCAATATCAATACGGACGACACGAGTGGCTCGCCGGATGTAAAGATGATTGTTCGCATTCGAGACTGCAAACTCGAATCGACCATGAACTCCTGTAGCGTACGGTTCTCAGAGGATCTTACGATCTTGGTCGCTCGAACGAACCAGCCAGTGTACTCTGACAAAATGGACCTCGTTGTGCCACTTCACTATTGCGGCAGCATCGAGGATAGTATTTCGATGCCATCGTATCCCGTAACGGAATGGCAATACAAGCGCCTTCGGGAGTCCGAGCAGCTGAGTGCGCTGCAATGCGCGGCGTACGAAGCGGGAATGGTCCTCGCGGATTCTTTGGCATCCATCTCGAAACAACATGCGACGAAGCGCTAAGTCATTCTGTTGCATAAGCTACGTTCTTTCCTAATCTGAGCATAACATTAGACGCTGAAAATGATAAAATACAGATTGGTTGCGCTTTGTCTTTCGATTGTGATTGTTAGTTGCGGGCACACGAATAAGCTCGCCCAGTATAATCTGCGATCGAAGCAGGTCGAGATGCTCTCCGGCACGAACACCTCGGGCGCAGCGACGAGCTCGATTGCGAGCGGCTCCCACAATGCGGTGCAGGATGTCATTGCCGGCATCAGCGGTGGTCAGATTTCCACCGAGACGGCGCGGAAACTCCGTCATGCGGCGAATGCCGACTCACTGGCTTCGCAGGTCGCGAAGGGATTCGAAGGAGCACTTATTGCATACCTCAGTGTCGCGCCCGTATACGGATATGCTCCCAACGCACCATTTCGGTCGGAGACCATCCTTCAGGAGTACAGTCTATCCTCCGATAGCACTGGCACACGTGCTCATATCTCCGCACTTTCCCGCATTATCGAACGCGCAAGCGGCACCCTTGTGTGGCAATACACGTCGAGCAAAGATATTGCACTATCGACGACATCCGCCCGCCACGCAAACGAAAGAGCCATGATAAGCGCCGTCAATGCAGCGATGCTAGCCGATATGAGCGAGGAAGAAATTGCCTCAATCTTCTATGGTGCGGCTCAGGAAATTGGCCGGGACATTGGGGAGACCTTGAGGGAAGATGTGGCTGATCTTGCGAAACACTGATGAAGTCTGACGGGTAGGTCACTTTTCAAGCCCCGCCGAACGACCCATAATTGTGATCCGTTTGAAACAGCATGAGTAAATGGCTTTCGCTTCTTCTCCTCTGCATTGCGGCGAATGCGTTCGCATCATCCGCCGATAGCGGGCGGTGCCCGTGGAAGCTGCCGTTTACAATCAGCATTTATTCGCGAGGATCAGCACATCAATATGGAGACAACTACCCGACTCATGGCCCCGTACAACACTGCGATAGTGGATTTAGCGTTGCCACTCATGCGTTCGGCTTTTTCATTGATACCTCAACGAATTATGTTCCGTATTTGAGCTACAACACTGGATACAACGGACAGCAGAGGTATAATCTGAGCGCCGATACACTTCGCTTATATTGCAGCTACGAGGATAGCACTGGGGGCCTTCCTGCAAAAACGATTTCGCTTCTCATTGCCTTCATGCCTGGCCGAGATTCGATTATTTCGTTCATCTACACAGAAGACGACATAGTAGCTGGCATACCATGGTCATACAGTTCAAGCGGGATCGATCCTGGCCATGATGGGTATCATCGGCGATATGTGTTTCAAGTCTTTTCTTTAGACTTCGATGACACTTCTATCTTTACAGGTGGTTCAGGACTAGCGAAACATAAGTTTCTTATGAATTATTTTGAGACACAAATACATTACTCAGAACCATCCTCCTATCAATATGGCACTTGGAACTACAACGATTTTTCGGCAGATTCGCTCGATCTTTCCGGCATCTTTCGTCCGACACACTTCTCCGATCAAGCGGCTGTTGCCAATGCGCTGCCGCCAGTGAAGGGCCTCACCGTCACCGCTTCAAATGGCTCGCTTCGCTGTTCGTTCGGCGCTGCGGACAATAACCGAATTCTCGAAATATTTTCACCGCTTGGCATCAAGACCGCAAGCTGCTCTGTCGCGCCGGGACAAATGGAGGCAACGATCCGGAACATTGCTGCGGGGTTCTATTTCGTCCGGTTGGGAAGTGCGATCGAGAAGGTCTATATTGCGGATTAGGAATAAATCTGAAAAATCCAATCTGCGGAATCCCCCTTAATCAGCGTAATCCCGGTTCTATTCCTGCGCCGTCTGGTAATCCGAATACTTGAATCCGGCGAGCGCTTCGACGATTTTATCTTGATCGCGCTTGTAGGCCCATGGACCACCGCGATAATGCTGCATGGTGATGAAGTATGCTGCAAGCTGCCCATCGCCAGTCGTGACATATCCGGCAAGCGCGGTGACACCATTCAGTGTGCCGGTCTTGCCATGCGCATTATATTGTGCGGGAGTACCGATCATCCGGTGACGAAGCGTGCCATCGTATCCTGCGACGGAGAGTGTATGAGTGAATAATTCGAACATGCCTTGCTGCTTGATTGCGGCAAGCAAACTGATCACCGTATTCGGTGTCGTCCGATTGGCTTTGGATAGTCCGGATCCATCGATGAATGTACACTGGGTGCCATCGACGTTGCAGACCTGCAGCCATGATCGCATGAGCTTGCGTGCGCGCTGATCCGGTGCGGAGGCGGCGACAGAGGCGATTGTCGAGAGCTTTCGAAACATACTCTCGGCCAGATAATTATCGCTCCGCTTATTCATCTGTGTCAGCAGGTCGATGAGATTTTTCTGCTTCATTACGAGCGTCTGTCCCTCCTCCGATGCGGCACGCTCGACGCGTGGTTTGCCGGTGACCGTGATGCCGTTCTGCGCGAGGCGCCACTTCATAACGGCTGCCATGGCAAGTGGCACATTCCGCACCGCAAAGGTATACGTTCGCTGCGAGCGCGCCGGGATTTGACCGGAAATTGAAATTGTCTGCAAAGGATCGAACGCCTCACCGGACGATGAGACCCGAAGCGTCATCGCGCCGCGGGCAAACGTCCGGATGGTTCGACGATGACGGCCACGACCAACTTTACGGACATGCGAAGAAGCCGGTGCACTCGACGTGCTGTGGTTGTTGACCACAACCGTCGAGATCGGGGGGTACACTCGAACGTTTGCGCGATCGCCTTTCGAAGCGCCTCCGAGCACAGTAACATTTACAATGTTGCGGTCCAGCGAGAAATTGGGAAACAGTGAGAGTGCTCCAGCTTCGCCTTCATCTTCATCTTCGTCCGTGGTCGAATCTGCACCGGACGAGTCGACGCTTGCGATAAGGCCATTATCGCCAACAATGGAATCGTGGACCGAGATTTGACTTCCACCATGTAATGCCATGTATTCCTTCGCCTGTTGGCTAAGCGGATTCTCACCGTCGAGATCGCTGATGATGTCCCCCTGAATAGTCGTGATTCCCTTCTCGCGGAGTTGCGAGGCAAGCTCGTCGAGATCGCTCGAACGCAATGTGGGGTCGCCACTCGGACGCAGATAAATATTTCCCGCAATCCGCGATCCTTGCACAGATGCGCCAGGGGCAAGATCAAGCTTTGTGGTAAAAACATATTTCGAACCCAGCGCCCAAATTGTGCTCGATGAGGTAAACAATTTCTCGACTGAAGCGGGCAATATGCTCACAGCAGGATTGACGGCAAAGACGGCATGCACGGCATCGTTCGGCTCGAAGAAGACAATCTTGAGACCCGTCGTGGCACCGCGGAATTCACGTCCGCCGATGATGTCTGAGAGTTGAGCTCGTAAATTGTTCAGCGCCTTTGCAGTATCCGCCGACGTGCCTTTAAACGCCACATGCATCGGATAAGCAGATGTATCCACAAACGGCGTCGCGACTTCCGAAGGCTTCTCTCCTGTCCCCGCAGTCTTCCGGGCTCCACAGGAAAGTACGACGAAGACAAGCAAGACCATTAATGGCGATGCCGCTGCACATAAATTGCGAAATCCTGGGTTTTTAAGAATTCTCAGCAAAACCGTAAACGCTAATAAACTTCTGTACTCGATTCTCCCTTTCACGGAAGCGCATTCTGGATATGCGACGACATCCGTGCAGAGTCATTCCTGCAAACGCGGAAATCCAAACGACTTCTTTCGGCTATCCCAACGATTCTCGAACGATCTTCTCTGCGCTTGCGAGCGCCTCTGCAAGCCGTTCCGGCTCGCGACCACCGGCCTGCGCGAATTGTGGTCGGCCGCCCCCTTTGCCACCAACGATCTCCGCGATTCGGCCGACCAGCTTGCCAGCCTGTAATTTCTTCCCAGCGACAAGATCGTCCGATATAGCAGCGATCAATGATACCTTATCTACGGCAAGCCGCGCGCCAAGCACAGCGACTGTACCCAACGGAATTGCTTCGCGGAGCATTTCGCCGAGCGACTTGAACTCATCCGCATCGCGCACATTCAATTCAGAGGTGACAAGCCGTATGCCTATTCCATCGATCGAACGCGCCTGATCCGCAAGTCCTTTCATCTCGTCGCGTCGGGCCTCGAGCCGAAGACGTGCAAGCTCTTTCTCGAGTCGCTGCTTCTCGGATTCCAGCGATTCGTACTCCCGGCTGAGCGTCGCGTGCTTTTCCTCCTGATCCCGCAGCCATCGTTCGATGCCACGGCCAGTAACAGCCTCGACACGCCGCACCCCGCTTGCAATCGATGATTCGCTCACCAACTTAAAGAGGCCGATCTCAGCGGTATTAGCAACGTGGGTGCCACCGCAAAACTCCCGAGAGAACGGACCGAAATCGACCACGTTCACGCGCGCACCGTACTTATCACCAAAGAACATGAGCGCACCCATCTTCTTCGCTTCCTCAAATGGAATGTTGCGATGATGGTTGAGCTTAATCGCTTCGCGGATCTTTTCGTTTACGATGGTTTCGATCTCGCGGATCTCTTCTGGTGTGACTTTTTGATAATGAGAGAAGTCGAAACGCAAATGATTCTCATTGACGAGCGATCCAGCTTGATGCACATGCTCACCAAGTACTTTGCGCAGTGCCGCGTGCATCAGATGCGTGGCGGAGTGATTGCGCATAATGTCCCGTCGGCGTGGCCGGTCGATCGAGGCATGGACCGTCGCTTCTGGTGCCGCCTCGATGGATTCCTCCTCTAATACGTGTGCTATTGCGCTACCCATCTTCCGCACATCCTTCACACGATGCGGATTGCCTTCGATCGTAATCACGCCGGTATCGGCCACTTGCCCGCCAGACTCTGCATAGAACGGTGTGCGGTTCAAGATAACGGTGTTCCCCTCGATGAGCAAGGCCCGACCCGTATCTTCGAAGGCGTCATAACCCGAGAAGATAGATTCTATATCGGAAAGCTCCGTAGCCGCGGAGATCACCTGCTTCTTTGAAGCATGGACTCGGAGAGAGCGGTCTTTTTGCTCTTGCAGCAATTCTTCGAAACGAGGCATATCGACTGATAAGCCACGTTCGCGCGCAAGCACTTGCGTCAAATCGATCGGGAAACCGAAAGTGTCGTAAAGTTTGAATGCCTCTTCACCCGATATGGATGGCGACTCCGAATCTTCTACCGCCTCGGCCATTTCCTCGAAGAGTGCGAGACCGCGATCGAGCGTAACGAAAAAACTCTCTTCTTCCGAGCGAATCACTTTTTGGACGAGATCCAAACGGTCTCGCATTTCCGGGAAGACATGTCCCATTTGGTCCGACACGACCGTAGCAAGCTCGAATAGGAACGGCTCTTGAAATCCGAGATTCCGACCGTAATTCACAGCGCGTCTCAGAATTCTCCTCAGCACATATCCACGACCTTCCTTGCCCGGCAGCGCACCATCGGCGATTGCAGCAGTTAGCGTGCGAACATGGTCGCCGATAACCCTCATGGCAATGTCAGCGCGCTCATCGGCTCCATACGCCCGATTGGTCCGATGACTCAACCATTGAACATAGGGCGCGAAAACATCCGTATCGTAATTCGACTTCTTCCCTTGCAGTACCGCGCAAATCCGCTCGAATCCCATGCCGGTATCGACGTGCTTCATCGGCAATTCTTCGAGCACACCCTCCGGTGTTCGATTATACTGGATGAAGACAAGATTCCAAATTTCGATCACCTCGGGCGAGCCGGCATTCACGAGCGAGCCGCCGGATTTGTCCGCTGTGTGATCGTAATGGATTTCCGAGCATGGACCGCAAGGGCCTGTATCGCCCATTTCCCAAAAGTTATCCCTAGCGCCACAGCGGAGAATGTGTGCCGGGTCGATATCGGTCACATCGCGCCAAAGCTCGAAGGATTCGTCATCGGTCTCATAGACCGTAGCATACAATCGGGTTTTGTCGAGTGCCCATTCGCTAGTGAGCAGCGCCCATGCCCAAGCGATCGCTTCTTTCTTGCCATAATCGCCAAAGGACCAGTTGCCCAGCATCTCGAAGAAGGTGTGGTGGTATGTGTCGTGACCAACCTCTTCGAGATCGTTATGCTTGCCGGAGACACGAATGACCTTTTGTGTATCGGCTGCCCGTGTATACGAGCGTGACCCCTCGCCAAGGAAAACATCCTTGAACTGGTTCATGCCTGCGTTGGTGAAGAGCAGCGTTTTATCGCCGTGTGGGATCACCGGTGCGCTGGGGACGATCTCGTGCCCGCGCGCTTTGAAAAAATCGAGGAAAGATTGACGGATTTCTTTGGAAGTCATGCGACAGCAGAAAACACCAAAGGGAGAGTATTGTTCAAGCCTGAATAGATTCTGCGACTTGAATAGAATCCAGGATTCCCTTACCAGCTTCCACCAGCTCCGCCGCCGCCGAAGGACCCCCCACCACCGGAGAATCCACCACCACCGCCGAAACCACCGAACCCACCTCCGCCCATGCCTCCGATGCTGCCGCCACCACCCCAGCCACCACGGCCGGAGTTGAAGATGGACGACCAAAAAAGTCCTTGCATCAGGCCACCAAAGCATCCCGATCCGGCGCCACCGGAGCCAACGACCGTTCGCTTCGTTCCTGTGCCTGCCGCGGCACGCAGGAAGAAGAGAATCACGAAGAAACCAATGATCACGAGGAATACGCCGAACATCGAAGGTGCATTTCGGCGCGAACTAACCGGACTCTTTGGCTGCTCATTGTGAAACTCACCGCCAACGACCTGAATCATCGCCGTCGTTGCCTGATCTAGTCCGCCATAGAGATCACCTTTGCGTAACGCAGGCACAAGAATTTCGCGGTAGATCATGCCGGTCGCAGCATCGGTGAGCGTTGGCTCGAGTCCGTAACCGGTTGCGATGAAGCCTTTATGGTCGTTCATCGCGAGCAGGATCAGCGCCCCGTTGTTCTTTTTGGATTGCCCGATCTTGTTTTCCTGCGCGACCTCGACGGCAAAATCCTCAGCGGGATACCCGTTGAGCGTGCTCATGACGAGAATCACAATCTGTGTCGAAGTGGAGTCCTCGTATCGATGCAGCTTCGCATTGAGCGACGCAATCTGCTCGGCGTTCAGCGTACCGCTTTGATCGATAACATACCCTTGCGAAAAACGTGGGATCGGAGGGCGACCGCTCGTCGAAGTTTGCGCAAAGGAGGTGCCTGCAAACCAAAGAAACAATAGGTAATATGGGGCACGCTTCAGCTTGCTCCACATATGGGACAAGCTAACGCATGCCCCAGACCATGGTTGCTTACTCATTTCCCAACCGGCGCTGGGCGCGTTGGGCCGTGAGGCGCGGTAGCGGGATTCGGTACATTCTCACCGGCCGCTCCACTTGGCGCTACACCCGGCGCCGCTTCAGGATTACCTCCAAAGTTGACGTGCGGCGCATTCTCAGCACCGGCGGCTGCTTCAAAATATGGATATTGTGTGAAGCTTCCCATGCCCGCGATCAGGCTCGTCGGAAATGACCGGACGCGCGCGTTGTACTCGCGGACCACATCATTGTAGCGATTCCGCTCGATTCGAATCCGGTTCTCCTGTCCCTCCAACTGGGACATGAGCACCGAGAAATTTTCCTGACTCCGAAGTTGTGGATACTGCTCCATGACGACCATGAGGCGCGAGAGTGCACTCGAAAGATCGCCCTGAACTCTCTGAAAGTTCTGGAATGCTTGCGGGTCCTTAAGCGCCTCTGGTGTCAACTGCACACCAGTTGCGCGGCTGCGAGCGCTGATCACATCCGTGAGTGTCTGCCGCTCCTGAATTGCGGAGCCTTTGACGGTTTCAACAAGATTCGGCACGAGATCGGCACGCTGCTGATAGACATTATTCAACTGTCCCAACTGCGCCTTCACGCCCTCATCCATATTGACGAGACCGTTGTAAGTCGATTTCCACCAGAGATAACCGATGAGCACCAAGAAGATGATGCCACCAATAATGAGCGTTCCTTTTTTCATTGTGAGAAACTTGATTTTATGAGATTCTTTAAAGATAGCTAGAACCTCATCCGCAAAATGAAACAGAAAAGAGTGCCGAACAAATCTGACTCCTGATTTTATGGTCAAAATCCCGTAAAATCATGGTCCAGACCGCTATAACCTCAGACCCACGTTCGCCTGGAGGGTGATAATTCGCCAATCGCCGACATCGCCACCGGAGCACTGGTTAATGTAATTTGTGATTACCGGTGTGAGTGGATACCCTGCTCGTGCTTCGAGTACAAGGTCATGCTTGCCAATCTTTCCGAGTTTCACTCCCACGCCGAGGCGGAGATCAACGCGAAGCCGGTGAGCAAATGGGCTGTTGTTCCAGAGCGTCTGCAGTTCGTAGTGATCGCTCTTGCTATACGTCTCCATCAGGAGCGGCATTCCGATGCTCGCGCCGAGTAAAAAATAGCCACGACGATCGGATTTGCCCTGCAATTTTAGAAACGGCTCGAATAGCAGATAGGTGAAATAATGGTAGGCTGTCGCCGATTCGAGCAGGTCTCCCTGAATCGTATCGGGTAGTACCCCGCTAATTAGTGTCGCGAGCGCTGGGTTGACACAGCTTCCGTTTTGCCCGACGGCGTACATATCCTGGAACGCAAAGTCGAACAAAAATCCAGCGGGCTGTCCCTCTTTCGTCAAATCGAAGCTCATACCAAGCCCAAATCCGGGCCCAGTGGCATTGGCGGGAAATGCTTTGCCACTCATGAGATTGAGACTGCCGGTGACATACGGCATAACGATCATTGTATCCACTAACGTGGACACTTCCGGCAAGGGCTTACGGACACTTCCTTCCGGCTGCGCGGAAAGAATCTGCACCGAGCCAAGGCTCGAACATAGGAGTGCCAGACCAAACAGAAAGTATTTCAATCCGAGCACTCCTTGACGAATGATCCCCTTAATGCTACCAGGCGTAGCCACCGCTGAGTCCGATCACAGCCTGCGTGCCGGTGGTATAGGCCGGCACTGCAGGACCTGAGGACTGGCCACCTTGCGGTCCAAAGCCAATCGCGAGCTCAATCAGCGGCTCGATCGAAAACTCATCAAAGATCCACTTGTAGGCAATGTCGCCGCCAATCCAGACCGAGATGCCTGAACGACCGAGCTCACTGCCGTGGAAAAAGAAAACATTCGCTGCAGGGGCGACTGAAAGACCCGTCAGAGCGCGGCTATCAGCAATGTAAATGCGATAGGCACCTCCGACACCAAATGCACTCCATTCGTCACTGACCGGGCCAGAACTCGCTGCCCGGCTTGGCCAGTAGTAGGCGCGCACGGCCCAACTATAAATCGGTCCGACCTTCCATTCGTACTGGAACATCAGCGGCTGGTTAATCGCCATTCCGAGCGGATCGACGGAGATTACCTGCGTCTTCGGACTCGGGCGCGCTTGCGAGTGCGCAAGCGAACCGAAACCAAACGCGGAAACGGACAGGACAACAAAACAGACAATTCCCTTGAAAATTCTCATGCTTAAAACCGGACGATTGAGATGTATTATGCGATAATAACACGGGACGGTATGACGACTCACACCTTCCTCGAACTTCAAATATACGAACAAACGATGCGATTGCCTCAGAAACTTGGAACATCAGCAAAATTCTGCGATAAGGGTAAATCCAGAAAATTGCTCAACCATCTCTCTCAATCCAGAGCCGGGCTTCTCATTTACCACCACGAGTACCCGAACGGCAATGCTACGATCGGCATAATCCGTTTGCCGACACGATTGGTAATGAGGTAAGCATCCATCAGGAATTTGGGTTCGATAAAATAGTGACCTTTACCACCGCCGAAAATGTACTTATAACCGATCTCAGCCGTCAGCCGGACAGAGATCGTTTTGTTGATCAGTCCTAGCCCCGCGCCGACACCGGCATACTGCCCCAGCATTGCGGCGTTATCGATCAGATAGATGCGCTCGACCGCTCCGATAGAAACTCCAGACTCCGGATACCATCCTTCGACTTTCTTGTCCTCGAGCTTCGTCTGATAGACGAATTCGTATGTGCGGGTGAAATTGGGATCAAGGCGCTGCTCGTAATGCGCGCCGAGGCGCCCGAGAATTACACCAAGCGGATCGATCTCAATCGCACTCCTCTGTAAATACCGGTAAAAATCATACTTGCCGGCGGTCTGGGCATGAACTGAAATGGAGGACAGCAAAAGAGTGACTATAGAAACGAGGACAACATATTTCGAGCGGTCCCAAGGCACCGCTGCGCGGCACCTATGGCTGTATTCCGGTGAATGGCCCAGGGTTAAGCGAAGCGGAACTCTGGGAGAAGCGAATACGGCGAGATCAGCTCTCTTGAAGCGCATATTCCTTCAGCAGTTGCCGCGCAATTACGATATGCTGAATCTCGCTAGTACCCTCATAAATCTCAGTGATTTTTGCATCACGCAGAGAGCGCTCAACAACATACTCACGCACGTAGCCGTAGCCACCGTGGACCTGAATAGCCTGTGACGCAACTTCCATCGCGATGGAAGAAGCGTAGAGCTTCGCCATTGCCGCCTCTTTGATGTAGTTCTCGCCCATATCCTTTATTCGGGCAGCACGTAACGCAAGCAAGCGAGCAGCCTCAACCTTGAGTTGCATATCGGCCAGTTTGAACTGGATGGCCTGCAACTGATTGATTGGCTTACCAAAAGCATGACGCTCGAAGCTATACTTCACGGCGCGCTCGAATGCCCCACTCGCGATTCCGAGCGCCTGCGAAGCAATTCCGATGCGACCGCCGTTCAGCGTTTCCATTGCAATCTTGAAACCTTGTCCCGGCTCGCCGATGATACGATCCGGTGTTACACGAACATCCGTGAAACCGAGCGAACAGGTGTCGCTCGAACGAATACCAAGTTTGTCCTCTTTGTGGCCAACTTCGAATCCTGGCATATCCTGGTCCAGGATAAAACCCGTAATGCCACGATGTCCCTTCGATGGGTCAGTCTGCGCGAAGACGATATAATGGAAGGCCCGCGTGCCATTCGTGATCCAGTTTTTCGCACCGTTGATGAGATAGCTGCCATCGGGTTGGAGTGTGCCCGTCGTGGCCTGCTGTGTCGCGTCTGAGCCAACACCGGGCTCGCTGAGGCAATAGGCGCCAAGCTTTTGACCCGTCGCGAGCGGACGAAGAAATCGCTCTTTCTGCTCGTCGGTCCCAAACGTTTCGATGACCCAGCATACCAGCGAATTGTTCACCGACATAATCACAGCTACTGACGCATCGACTTTCGCGATTTCTTCCATTGCGATAACGTAGCTAACGCAATCGAGTCCGGCTCCGCCCCACTCGGCAGGAGTCATCATGCCCATGAACCCGAGTTCGCCAAGTTTCTGAACGATCTCCTCAGGGAATTCACCGGTCTTGTCCCGCTCGATTGCGGTCGGCGCGATCTCTTGTTCTGCAAAATCGCGAGCGGCTTGCTGGATGGCGAGGTGGTCTTCGGAAAGTTGGAAATTCATGTCAGAACCGGGATTACGCGAAATGAAGGGGATTGCGCGGATGAATTATCAGATTTCTTCTTTGTGCTGTCGAGAACATGGTTCATAACCGCATTGGAGTCTGGCGCCTAACTATCTCAGAACCGTGCAGGTTTCACGCGCTGAGATAAATTTCGGCCCCATGCACCAAATTTATCCGCATCATCCAGCTAATTGAGGTTCAAGCGTTGTCGATTTGTGCGCGCTGAAGCTTCCCGCTGTAGTCGATGTATACCGACTTCCACTCCGTATAAAAATCAAAGACCGCCCAGCCGCCTTCGCGATGACCGTTGCCCGTGGCCTTTACACCGCCGAAGGGCATGTGAGCTTCGGCACCGATCGTGGCAGAATTGATATAGGTGATGCCTGCTTCCAGATCGCGTGCAGCGACCATCGCTTTATTGACATCGCGTGTGTATATGCTCGAGGAGAGACCGTAGATCACCGAGTTGTTGATCTCAATGGCTTCTTCCATCGACGAGCATCTCAGGACAGACAGGACGGGTCCAAAAATTTCTTCGGTTGCGATACGCATCTCCGGCGAAACTCCAGTAAATATCGTCGGCTGAAAAAACCAGCCCTTTGCGAGCGAGCCGGCCGATGCACTTTCGCCGCCAAGCACACACGTGGCGCCTTCATCTTTACCGATTTTCACATATCGCTCGATATTCTTTCGCTGATTCTCATTGATGACGGGACCGACATCAGTTGTGGGTACAAGACCATCGCCAAGTTGAAGCCTGGCAGCCTGAGCGACGAGCTTCTGCACAAACTCATCGTGGATCTTCTCATGAAGAATAAGCCGCGAGGTCGCGGTGCACCGCTGGCCAGTGGTGCCGAATGCGCCCCACAGTGCGCCCTCGAGCGCAAGATCAAGGTCGGCATCATCCATCACAATCTCGGCATTCTTACCTCCCATTTCGAGGCACAAATGCTTCGTCTGCTTACCACACTCCTGAGCGACAATTCTTCCCGTCGATGTCGAACCCGTAAAACTCACGGCGCGGATAAGCGGGTGCGCCACGATCGCCGCACCAACAACTTCGCCAGCACCATGAACGAGATTGATACACCCTTCGGGCACTCCAGCTTCAAGAAGGATCTCGACGAGCACCGTGGCAGTCCATGGTGTATCTTCGGCCGGTTTGAAGACGAATGAATTACCAGCAACCAGGCCCGGAAACAGATTCCAAGTTGGGATCGCCATCGGGAAATTCCAAGGCGTGATGAGTCCACAAACACCGATTGGTACCCGAAACGAGAGATTCAGCTTGTTTCGCAGCTCGCTGGGAGTATTAATGCCGAACAGACGGCGTCCTTCGGTGGCACAGTAATATGCGGTATCGATTCCCTCCTGCACATCGCCGCGTGTTTCGAGAAGCGGTTTACCCATTTCGCGGGTCATGATTGTAGCAATCTCTTCCTTACGAGCGACCATGATATCACCAACGCGACGCATGATATTGCCTCGTTCCGGCGCAGGTACCAAGCGCCAGACACGAAATGCAGCTTCCGCGGCTGTCGCAGCCCGATCGACGTCCTCCTTTGTCGAAAGCGGAAATGAGCCCAATATCTCATCCCACTTAGCGGGATTGCGATTTTCGAATGTACGGCCATCGGAGGAATCGGACCAGCGGCCGGCGATGTGGTTTTGAAATTTCTGTGTCATAGGCAGCATGAACAACTAAGGGAGATAATTCATTGAAGCTGTTGTTAGCTCAACCAACATGAAAGCACTCGCAAGGTCCATCACCCTTTTCATTATCCTGCTCGCTCCAGCGCTAGCTATGGCACAGCACGGCGGTATTGGTGTTAAGCCCCGAACCGATCTTGTCATGCTGCCAGCAGCGGAGCGCGATTCCATTACGGACGAGGTCTTCGCCCGAATCATGGATTTGAAACGCTACGCCGAATCCGGTAAGAGCGATAGCGCCGCGCTCATCATCGGCTACTTCGGTCAGAAGACCGACACCATGCATTGGACACGGACGATCAATTTGCAGAATCTGGAAGAGAAGGCCCGCGTCGATATGATACTCGATAAGGTCAACAAGCTTTTTCACGCTACGCCCGAATCACACCGGAAGTACTTCGCCATCTTTAAAGAAAAGTCGAGTCCGGGCGGAAGAAAATATCTTTATCAGATCGAGCAGTCCGATGGCAAGCACACCCGGATGGTGAGCTGGAATTTCTACGGAATCGGCGACAAATTGGTATTTGGCGATTTTAATTGATTAAAACACGATATGTCCGTTAGCCTCGAATACGTCCGCGAACTTTACAAGCTTCCATTTCTGCAACTCGTCGCCCAGGCGAGCGCCGTGCATCGCGCGCATCATAATTACGATGACATTCAGCTATGCACACTGCTATCGATCAAGACCGGCGGCTGCCCGGAGGACTGCGCATACTGTCCGCAGGCGGCGCGCTACCATACCGGAGTCGAAGTGCAGAAGCTAATGGATGTCGAACGAGTACTTTGCGCGGCTCGTGAAGCGAAGGAGAACGGCTCGACCCGCTTTTGCATGGGTGCGGCCTGGCGCGAAGTTCGCGACAACAGCGATTTCGATCGCGTCCTCGATATGGTCCGTGGCGTGCGCGAGATGGGCATGGAGGTCTGCACCACGCTCGGAATGGTCACGGCATCGCAAGCGGAGAGACTTAAGGAAGCGGGACTCACCGCTTACAATCATAATCTCGACACTTCAGATAGTTTTTATGGTCAGATCATCCATACGCGTGAGTATGCCGACCGTTTGAACACACTTCAGAACGTGCAGCATGCAGGCATCTCCGTTTGCTGCGGTGGAATCCTCGGGATGGGCGAGACCGATGATGACCGCATTGCATTCCTTCACACCCTCGCGAATCTCGATCCCTATCCGGAAAGCGTGCCGATCAATGCGCTCGTACCGGTCGAAGGCACACCGCTGGCAGATCAGCCGCCGGTCACGTCATTCGAATTCGTCCGCACGATTGCATGCGCGCGCATACTGATGCCGAAGGCTCGCGTGCGACTCAGCGCCGGACGACTTTCACTCTCCGAAGAAGCACAGACACTTGCATTCCTCGCGGGAGCGAATTCTATTTTCACTGGTGAGAAGCTTCTCACAACTGGTAATCCCGGCTTCGATCAGGACCACTCGCTGCTCGCAAAACTTGGTGTGAGCGCTCGGAAGCCCTACGCCTCCGAGTTCTCGATCACGGCATAGTGGCAGTGTCGCTCGAAGACCGTCTTGCGCGCGAGTTGGAGCGACTTCGGGAACAGTCGCGACTTCGATCGCTCTCATCTCCTCGTGGAATAGATTTTACTTCGAATGATTATCTTGGACTCGCCCGTAATGGCGAGCTTCGGGCGCTCGTTATTGAGTATCTGAAGGATGGTGCCCCGCTTTCATCCAGCGGTTCGCGACTGTTGCGCGGCAATCATCCGGCACATGAAGCACTCGAAACACAGTGTGCAACGTTCTTCGGCACAGAGGCGGCCCTCTATTTCAACTCCGGATACGACGCGAATCTTGCGTTACTCACGACACTTCCGACACGGCATGATACGATTATGCTCGATAGCCTTGTGCATGCGAGCATCAAGGAAGGCGCGCATGCAAGCCTCGCCGCAAAGCGAGTATTCGACCACAACTCACTCGACTCGCTTCGCAGTATTCGCATTGAAGCGGCTGGTAATGTGTATGTTGTGATCGAAAGTATCTACTCGATGGATGGTGACGAAGCCCCGCTCAGAGAAATTGCGGACTTTTGCAGCGAGCGCGAATACATTCTGATTGTAGATGAAGCACATGCAACCGGAGTCTTTGGTCGCCATGGCCGTGGGCTGATCGACGAACTCGGAATTCGATCGGGTGTTGCCATTAGTATGCACACGATGGGAAAAGCGCTGGCAGCGGCAGGGGCGATCGTGGCTTGCTCTCAAACGGTGAAGGATTATCTGGTGAACAAGGCACGGCCACTTATCTACACCACTGCACTGCCACCCGCAGTTGCCTTCCAAGCCATGACTTCGGTAGACTTGATGGACCATATGGACCATGAGAGGCGTCGGCTATTTCAAAACATCTCCATCGTGCGAGACGGACTAACATCACTTAGGCGGTGGTATGTCGTCGAGGGACGATCACCAATTATCGCTGTGGTGATCGGCGCCGAACACGAAGCGCTCCGCGCTGCGGAGCATATACGATCCGCCGGTCTCGATATTCGTGCAATTCGTCCGCCGACCGTCCCGGAGAATTCCTCGCGGTTACGGATTGCCATTCACGCCGATCATTCACAGACAGAACTTGACCGGCTGGTGAACACACTTTATGAAGCGGAGGCAACATGCGCGGAGTAATCATCGCCGGGACCGATACGAACGTGGGCAAGACGGTACTCTCCGCTTTGCTGATGAGTGCGATGCCTGATGCCGTATATTGGAAGCCCGTTCAGTCTGGATTGGACGAGGAAACCGATAGCGAAGTCATTGCAAGACTCTCGGAGTCTGCCCCTGGCCGGATCCTGCCGGAAGCCTATCGTCTGAAGCAACCACTCTCGCCGCATCTCTCCGCACGCCTCGACGGCATCCAGATCGAATCAATTCGGTTGGCATTACCCGAAACGGAACAATTTATCATTGTTGAAACGGCGGGGGGCGTGCTTGTGCCACTTCGCAAGGATTTACTTCAAATTGACTTGATGCGACACTGGAAGCTTCCGGTGTTGTTGGCTTCGCGCTCGACACTCGGTACGATCAATCATAGTCTTTTAACGCTGGATGCGCTTCGAGCCCGCGACATCCCTGTGGCCGGCGTTGTTATGATTGGGCCACCAAACGTCGAAAACGAGCTGGCTGTCGAGCAAATTGGCAATGCATGCATTCTTGGGCGGATACCCCACCTCGCAGTGATCAATCGCTTGAGTTTGCTCGATGTGTATCAACGCGAATGCGAATCGCTTCGCGATATGTTCATCATTCAACATTCCTAATTCCTCATTGTCCAAAGACTGGCTCGACTGGGACGCAGAGTACATCTGGCATCCATACACGCAGATGCAACTCCTGCCGCGCGCTATCGGCGTTGCACACGCGGAAGGCTCATACATTTACCTTGAGGATGGCCGTAAGGTCTTCGACGGGATTTCCTCCTGGTGGGTGACGCTACATGGTCACGCGCATCCGAAAATCGCGCGGGCAATTGCTGAGCAAGCGGCACGGCTTGAGCAGGTGATCTTTGCAGGGTTCACCCATGAACCGGCGGCAATACTCGCGAAGAAACTTGTCGATCGAGCCCCGAACGGCCTAAAGAGAATATTTTTCAGCGATGATGGCTCAACGGCCGTTGAAGTGGCGCTAAAGATGGCAATCCAATATTGGAAGCACCAAAAGGAAGATCGCCGGACGTTTCTGGCACTCGAGCACGCCTACCACGGAGATACATTCGGAGCGATGTCGATCAGTGCTCGCAGCAGCTTCACCGCCGCGTTCGATCCGCTGCTCTTTCAAGTCCGCAGGCTACCGTTTCCGGGTGCGGGCCAAGAAAATGACTTTCTTGACACGCTCGAATCCGAATGCGCAAAGTCCGACATAGCTGGCTTTATTTACGAGCCGCTCTTACTCGGCGCCGGTGGGATGAAGACGTGGCGCCCAGCGATTATGCAGCAGGCGATCGAGATTGCTCGCAAGCATGGCATCCTCACAATTGCGGATGAAGTTCTGACGGGCTTTGGCCGAACGGGGACGTTCTGGGCATCCGATCAGGCAAGCGAGAAGCCCGACATCATGACGGTATCCAAAGGCATTACTGGAGGTTTCTTGCCACTCGGCGCGACACTCGCGACGCAGCAAATCTATGATGCCTTCCTGAGCGATGACCGCGCGAAGACATTTTTTCATGGCCACAGCTATACCGGTAATCCGATTGCGTGCGCAGTGGCGGTCGCATCGTTGGAAATCTTTGACACGGAGTCTGTCATGGAGCGCGTCGCGACAATCGCACGAGTTCACGCCGAACGACTTCCAGCCCTCGCCGATTCACTCGGCTATGTTCATCGGCAACTCGGTACAATGGCGGCGCTCGAACCAGAGTCCGCTGAAGGTTATTTAAGCGACCGTAGCCGCACGCTTGCCGCTCGCGCACTGGAACGTGGGCTGCTGGTTCGTCCGCTGGGCGATACGGTCTACCTGTTGCCACCGTATTCAACCACGGAAGAGGATCTTCATCGGGCCTATGATATCTTAGCAGAATGCTTTTAGGAATCGGTCTTTCGGTGATCGCCGCGCTCGCGCAAGTGAGCGGTGGTTTGCTCGTGCTCGGGAATTCCCACTGGCCGCGCGCGTGGGAGCGGACTCTACTCGCACTCGGCGCCGGGTTCCTGCTGGCACTCGTCTTCCTCGAGCTTATCCCCCAAAGTATTTTGCTCACGCAGGGCAGCGAGTTCGCGTTACTCTCAATGTTGGTTGGCTTTAGCGCACTGCATTTTTTCGAGCATATTCTGGCTGGACACATGCACTTCGGAGAAGAGACACACCACGAAGAAGTGCTTGCTCGCTCCTCAATTATGGGCGCGGTTGGGGGGCTTGCGGTCCATGCGTTTTTCGATGGCATGGCGATTTGTGCGGCCACGCAGGCGAAGTCTTCGATCGGGATTCTTGTCTTCGTTGCAGTGCTCCTGCACAAGGTACCAGAAGGCTTGACGGTAGCCAGCGTGATGAAGGCCGGCGACCATACCCACCGCGCGATGTGGCGGGCAAATATTGTCTTGCCTTCCGCGACCCTTGCTGGCGCGTTGCTGGTATTATTCTTTGTCACAATCAATGCATCCCTAATTGGATTCTTGTTCGCATTTAGCGCAGGTGCCTCAGTCTATGTCGGCGCATGTGATCTCATTCCGGAAATCAATAAATCGCGGGGACGGAGCGCGCCCCTGGTTGTGTTTCTCGGAATGCTCCTCTTTTGGATCGGAGCGCATTTCCTCAATTCGCTGGCAGGACTATGATCGGTCGAAGCACTACTATTAATTGCGTTGCATGCATCGCACTTTCGCTCGCTGGATGTCAGCGGAATCCCGAGCCGCTGCCGATTTCCTTTGATACGGCCAAGATCGGCCCGGACACAACTGGCCTCCGGCGAACTGACTCGATGAAGGCCGCAAGCGATACGGCCAAGCCGGCATTGCCACCTATGGCGAAAGCGATCGAGCCTGGCCGACTGAGTCAGTATTTACCGAAAATGAACGGCTGGACGTTACAAGGTGAATTGGAGCATGAACTTCAGATTCGAGATAACTTCAATCGCTCCCGAGTCGCGCAGACCTATGCGCTCGGTGCGAAGAAAGTCCGGGTGGAAATCAACGATTTCGCCTATATCCCTTATCTCTACGAGCCATGGCAGAAGTTCAAAGGCAATTACCTTGATGACGATAATGTCGCAAGGACCGAGACGACCACCATCGCCGGATTCCCGGCAGTTCAAACGATGGAGAAGCACGACCCGCGCGCATCAGTTACGCTCTTTCCCGGAAATCGATACGTAGTATCGATCACTGTTGATGGCGCTGAGGATATCAATGACGCGCGTCGGATTGCCGAATCGATGGATTTGAAAGGATTGGAGTCACTCCAGTAATTGTGATTGTCCTTTCGATTCTTGCCTCCATTCTTGTCACGCTGTTCACGGTGGTCTGCTCCACTGTGTCCGTGTTTGCCTCGTTGATCGACCGAAGCGGCAGGACATATTTGGTCATCGCTCGGCTGTGGTCCAAAGGAATCCTCCTGCTATTTGGTGTGCGGTTGCGAGTGCGTGGAGCGGAGAATATTGAGGCGGGACATCATTATGTTTATGTCTCGAATCATACGAGCTTCATGGACATTCCGGCCTTGTTAGCGGCAATTAACAACAACATCCGACTGACCTATCGGAGTACGCTTACACGGACGCCGATCTGGGGTTGGGCACTGAGAATGGGCCCGTTCCTTATGATCGACCGCTCGAACGCCGCGCAGGCGCAGCGAACGCTTACGAAGGCAATGGAGACGATCAAGAGCGGCGCTTCCATCCAACTCTTCCCGGAAGGCACCCGAAGCTATGATGGCAAGATGCATCCGTTCAAGCGGGGTGCATTCTCTCTCGCCTATGCAGCCCATACAGCGATCATCCCCGTTGCGCTGATTGGCACACATGAGTCGTTGCCACGCAATCAAATCATGCCAAACTGGGGGAAGCCGATGGAAGTGCGAATCGGCAAGCCAATCTTCCCGCGCGAAGTCCCACCCACTGAAACGCGAGCCGAGGAAATGCGGCTGATGCGCGAATCGGAAGAGGCCGTTCGAAAATTGTTAGCGAACGAGTTGTAACTTTGGCTTTGCGCGTGGGTTATCTCAATGCCCGCGCTTGGGGATTGGGCGATAGTTGATGATTCCCTGAAACTTCCGTCGCTGCTCCAGTCATATTGAGGTGTACCACATCAATCGAAACCCATGAAAGCATCAATCATCGCACTTCTTCTCGTCGTCGGAATTGGCGGATGCAAAAGCAGCGTCGCAGTCAATACCGACGAGCTTGGCACACTGCGCGGCAAAGTCGTAGCGCTCGGTGTCAACTGTGACTCTATTTCTGATCGATCCGGTGTAACCGTGCTGATCGAGGGTACAAACTTCTCCGCATCCACGGATGTGACCGGTCAATGGGTCATCGAGCATGTCCCGGCCGGCGTTTACAATGTGATCGTCACCAAACCCTCGTTCGATACGGATCTTACGGCAGAATATCAGATCATTGGCGCCGGAACACAATTCCTTGAGCATGCAATGATCCAGGCAATACCATTGGACTCGATCCCAATTGTATCCTTATCCGCTGTGAAAAGGACGTACGATAGTGTTGGAGGCAAATTCTATATCACGGTCACTTTGACAATGATGGGCCGCGATTCGATTGTCAGCGGAATGACACATCTTCAAAATCTCAAAGACTCCCTTATTATCAATGGCATAGTGCAACGGCCCGTCTTTTCAATCCTGAGGAATGGTACGTACACGTATGTTGATTCATCAGAGAGTTTTTGGGAGGGTATGGGACCACACTCCGGAGACACAGTGCGCATCACATCGATTGCACAAGGCGGAATCCCTCCGAACCCATGTGGCCAGTACTCGCCCTATCGAAGCACGCGGACAATCGTTTTGCCATAGCTTCAGTGATGCATGACTGACGACCGCCAGCGCCGATTTCTGGAGCTTTTGGAGCCGGTCTACGACCGGCTCTCGCGCTATGCGCTGGCCGTCACACGAGATGAGATGGACGGCGAGGACCTTGTGAGCGCCACGGTACTGGCAGCATTCGAAAAATTCGATCACGAAACACAGCACGAGAATTTCCTCCACTATCTTATCAGAATCGCTTCACGACTCCACAAGCGCCGCCGATACCGCGAGCGTAGGCGCGTGCCATACGACGAGGCGCTTGCCAGGATGCAACACTCGACTGGAACATCACCCGATACCACCGCCGAAATCCGAATCGTCATGGACGCATTGCAAACATTGCCCGGGAAGATGCGGGAAACGGTCGTACTCTTCGAAGTCAGCGATCTTTCACTCGAAGAGATTCGCCGCATTCAGGGAGGGACACTGAGCGGGGTGAAGACGCGCCTGAAACGGGGCCGCGAGAGACTTGCGACCGTGCTCGGCGTCACACTGCCAGAGGCAAAGGGCCTGTCGATCTCTGAACCGGCACCCGGCCAATCAATCGAGCCGCCGATCAATCATATTTTCCTTGCGCAGGAGAGCTATGTCTAAAAGAACTTATTCCGATTACTTGGATGCGCTTGGTTCACGAGAGGTGAAGCCGCCCTTCTCGCGCATGGCGGGTCTTGTGTCGAACGCCACGCCACGTGCTCGCTGGCGTGTTCCATTCGCATGGATCGGCGTCACCTTCCTCGCCGGGGCGATTGTGGCAGGGCTGTCAATGAGACCATCAGAGCCGCGATTGGTGAAGAACCCGATCAATTCCACATCAATAACTGCCGCTCCATCGTCGAACGCGCAACCGATGCCTAAACCTATCAACAAGCATGTCACACGGCTAACAACACCATTGGAGCAGCCGCTTAGATACACTCAGGATTCCAATGACCCGTTTACAATTCGGGATAGCGCGCAAATTCGGGATAGCGCGCAGTTGGTACCACCGCTTTACACATGCCGCACACATGAACTGACTCCCCAGGGTATCACAGTTCGACTGGATACCCATCCCGCTGCACCAATCACTTTGCCCGATAGTGGACCAGAGCAACTACACAGCTTCTCCGCTATTCTCGGCGCTGCAATGTCACAGCAATTCGGTTCGAATGTGCTTCTCCACCAATTTTCATTTACCGATGCATTTGCGGGTGTCGGGTATAGTATTTCGGATCACGTATCGTTGCAGTTGCTTTGCGGTGAAGAGACATTCGCATTCTCTTCCATTGCCCAGACGATTTCCTATCACGACACGATCTTCGCGCATGAAGGTCTGCAGTATCACAACGTGATCGGCGAAGTGAATACGAGCCCAATCGCCTCCAGCCAACGCGTTTATTGGCTTGGCGGGAGTCTGCAATTTAGTTTTGGCGAAGAAGTGCGGCCCATCGCTGAGATCACGGCGGCGGCATCGACCTATGGGCTGCTCACACGGCAGTCTGCAGGAGTGGCGATTGCGATTACAGGTAAACTCGATCTTGAGACGGTTGCACAAGTGAGCGAACTGTTGCCTCAGAGTCGCGGGTGGCTTACTAAGGCAGGTTTGTCCGCCTCTCTCTCGTACCGTTTTTGAAAGTCACCGGAGTATACTCCCGGTGACTAAACAATCCTTTATAGCGCCGCCATCTTGAGTGTCAGGTCGATCACGCGGCAGGAGTAGCCCCACTCGTTATCGTACCAGCCAAAGACCTTAACGGTCTTGCCCATCGCCATTGTCATGAGCGAATCGAAGATGCACGAGTGCGGATCGTGGACGATGTCCGCGGTGACGATCGGGTCCTCTGTATAGTAGAGAATATTCTTCATCGGTCCGTTGGCAGCAGCTTTGTATGCGGCGTTGACTTCTTCGACGGTGACCTCGCGCTTGAGCTGCGCAACGAAATCGGTGATCGAGCCGGTAGAGGTTGGGACGCGAAGCGAAGTGCCATCGATCTTGCCTTTCAAGTCTGGGATGATCGAGCCAATCGCTCGCGCGGCACCGGTGGATGTCGGAATAATGTTCATTGCCGCAGCACGCGCACGACGTAAGTCTTTGTGCGGATAGTCGAGTAATTGCTGATCGTTCGTGTATGAGTGAACGGTCGTCATGAATCCCTGCTCGATGCCAAAGGCATCATGCAACACTTTGACCATGGGTGCAAGGCAGTTCGTGGTGCAGGAGGCGTTCGAAACCATCTTGTCCTTCGCAGTCAGAACATTATCGTTCACACCGAGCACGACCATCTGATCGAGCTTCTCTCCTTTCGATGGCACCGTGAGAATCACTTTCTTCGCACCGGCATCGATGTGCTTTTGGACAGCGGGACGATCAGCAAATTTTCCGGTCGATTCGATCACGATGTCCGCCCCAAGACGCGCCCATGGCAAATTTGCCGGGTCTTTTTCCGCAAAGATTTCCAAACGATCGCCGTTCACGATGAGCGCGTTGCCATCGACTTTGATCTCACCAGAAAACTTGCCGTGGATGGAATCGTACTTAAGAAGGTGTGCCAACGTTTTCGCGTCGGTAAGATCGTTAACCCCGACGAAGTCAAAGCCACCGACTTCCACTGCGCGCCGAAACACGAGCCGCCCGATTCGTCCGAAACCGTTGATACCTAATTTAATTGCCATGTTGCCGTAAGGAGGATGAAGGATGAAAAAAGTCAGCTGTCATTACGAGCGAACCGAAGCAGTCGCAATGACGACGAATGACACCGCTTCTACGAAGCGGTGTCACACAGGATTCATACAAAAATACGGCAGAAACCTTGGGACACGCCCAGCTCGCCTCTTCTAGATCAGCGGAGCAGTTCTATGTGCTGGCTTGCCTGGCCGCCCGGTGTTTTCAAATGCACGAAGTAGGAGCCATTGGGCAGACTGCTGAGATCGAGCGTGCCGGACGCGCTGAGACGTCCGCGATAGACGCTGCGGCCAAGCGCATCGGTAACATCGACGCTCGCAGTCCCAACCGCATCACTCGTGATCCGGAGGATCCCTTGTGTCGGATTCGGATATATCCGAATGCCAAGCAGCGGCAATGGAGCGGCCACTGAAGTACTTACGATGCCCTCCCCTATAATAGACACTGTCGTGTCATGGCTCTCGCCGACGTAATCCGAAATGGAAAGCATAAACGACGTGGTGTCGAAGCCAGCCTTCGACGGAATGAATTGAACCACAGCTTGAATCGAATCTCCCGGCTGCAATAAGAACGGCGGTGGAACTGGCGGCTGGACCGTTAGGATCGTAAAGTCAGGGTTGGTGCCATTTGTGTTCGAGACATCCACGCTGAGTCTGCCGGTGCCGGTGTTGCCGAAACTGAACAGCATCGTGTCCGGCTGGCCAAGTGCTACCCGGCCAAATCTGAACGGACTCGTGCTGACATGAAACACGCCAGATGATCCAAAACCCATCAGCGGTACTTTGATAGCGGGATTGGTCGCATCGTCACTCTTAATTGTCAGTGTATCGACGATTTGACCCGAAATTGTTGGACTAAATCGGATCATCACAATGGCGCTGGCATTCGGCGCAATCGAAGTGGGCGGAGTCGATGTCATCGCAAATGCAAGGCCCGACTTAACTTTTATCAGATTCATGTTGACCGTCGCCACGCCAGAGTTGTGCAGCACGACCGGAAATGCGTTCGATGTCCCAGCCAGCACCGTGTCATACGCGAAAGCTGGCGCTGTGAGACCAGTGACACTACCTGGTATCGGTATGACCGGCGTCGGGAATTGACCGGAATCAACAGCAATGGGTCCGGTATAAACAACTTCAAAATCGTTGCCGGTAATCGCGCGGAGCTGGCTGATGTCGTTATCGTCCCATCCGGTGTTCGTTTCGCCGGAGATGTACCAGCTCGATCCATTATCAGCGAGGATAATACCGTAGCGTTTGAGCGCGGTAACAATAACTTTGGCATTTCCAGTATCACGAGAGTCATCGTAGGAGGCCTTCAAGCGCAAGCGAAGCCCCATGGGCATGACGCTTGTGGTGTCGGTATTGGAACTCGCGAAGTGCCGGGCTGGAAAAATATATCCACGTGAGGAATGTGGGATTGTAAAACGCAAGGCGTGCTTGATCTCGCCCGCTTTGCATTCATACTGACGAACAAGTCCCGGCCAGATCGGGAGTCCCGCCGCATCACAGGAAGTCCAGCCATCCGGACGGAAATTGTTCGAGTCAAGCGCGAACTTTGCGCTGGTCGTGGCAGTCCAGCCTGTACCAGAGTTGTCTTTGATCCCTTGATACAACTCATACAGATGATGATCGCTGGTATCAACAACGAGCACGTGTGCGTCCCCATTCGGTGGTGGCGGATTCTCGACCGGAGCGTTCGCGGGGATCGGCATCGGCCCGGGATCCTCTTGACCCCAGCCTGAGGTAATCGTAACTTTCACGGGGGGCTGTGAGTTGTTCACAGCAACCCAGGGAATGCCATAGAGAGCATTGCTTCCGAAATCAGGATGCACGTGGATCGTCCCGCCAACGCTTGCAATGAACTGCGCCGAGCGTGGATGAACCGGCAACGTGTCAATCCGCTCGTTCCATGGATTATTCGATGGAAAGATGTGACAGGTGCCAAGCGTCTGGGCGCCAGAAACATTGGCAATGGCAAACAAAATGAGCACAGCGAACATCGGTCTCATAATCAGTATTTGGGATTAGTGTGGATAGATAAGTAACCCCAAACCATCGAGGAAAGTCACAGAATCCGAGCACATCGCGTCCGGGAGGTCAGAACCCGCATGAATGGCGTTCACACGCGGTCTCTCGTTCATTATTAAGGTCCTCTCTTATCGGGTCTCGCACTCCGAAAACCCGGAATCGGAAAGCATAAATGATTTCCTCTAATCGCCAACAATCTTGACGCTTTGTGCTGAGCTGGTGCGCGAAAATTCATGGAATTGAGCTTGGCATACGGTTCGATCTGATTGCGCATTGAGGACATCCACCCGAGCTGACTCTCACGCTCACGCTCTCCAAGCAGAACCGACGGGGACTCTCACCCCCGGCCCTTCCACTTTCAAGACGCCTTCATCGCGAGTTCGGGCTCAGCGGATGGTTCTTCGCCCGCGTAATTCCATGCGGTGCGGACCAATTAAAAACTACGATCATGAAACACCTAGTGAAATGGGGCATGGCTCTGCTCGTCGTGGGTGTTCTCGGGCTGATGGGCTCGAGCGCGCAAGCTCAAAGCAAAGCCGGCCAAATCGCCTTCGGCGTCGATGGCGGAGGCAATAAGTATTATGGCAATTACACCGACAATCAGTTCGCATTCCAGGGCGAAGCCTTTATTCGATGGAATATTATGGATTGGCTCTCCCTGCATGCTGCCTATAATGGCGGGTTGCTGCGCTACAAGGCGACGGCAGCAAGCATCCTCAATAGCGGCGGTGGGGCGATCGGTTCGCTGAACCACACTCGCGTTGGTGGCTGGGAGCTGATGGGCTCATACAATGTATTCCCCGAACAGACGTTCGTTCCGTACGTCATTGCAGGAATCGAGGCGTTGAACTTCGAACCCAAGGACGCAAATGATGCTCCGTTACGGAACAATGCTGCCGGCGTTTATAGCAAGAACGTTATTGGTGGCGCGGGCGGTGTGGGGTTTGAAATGTACCTCGCCCCTAACATTACGTTCAATGGAAAGGGACTCTTGCATCTGACCGGAACCGATTGGCTCGATGATTACTCCGACCCGAACAACAGTCGGCAGGATGTCTTCGTAACAATGGGACTTGGGTTCAGCTACTACATCTTCACTCCGGCAGTAGCACCGACCCCAATGGCTGTCGTCACGCATGACGTCATCGAGAGAACCGTGCTTCACAGCGATACCGTCTATGTCAGGGATCAAATGGATTCGGTGTATTGCATCAACCCAAAGGTCGGCACAATCTTCAACTTTCCGGGTACGTTATTCACCGTGAACACCGATCACTTCAACATGGCGGTGCCGAATAACATCAGCAATCTCCATCAGATCAAGCAACTGGTGAATCAGTGCCCAGAACTCAAAGTTGAGATTCAGGGCTTTGCCAGTCAGGAGGGCCCAGCTGAACATAATCAGACTCTTTCCGAACAGCGTGCTGAACGCCTCCGGATCTGGTTAGTGGAACAGGGAGTCGATCCCAGCAAGATCGTCCGCACTGTCGGCTTCGGCGAAACGAACAGCGCGGTGCCGGAACAACCAAATCTTACGGCGGAACAACTCGAGGCCGCGCGAACGCTCAACCGGCGCATCGCCGTGAAGGTCATCGAACCGTGTTCGGGAGCAGCAGGCGCGCAACCCAGTAGGTAAGGCACTGGGACCAACACGAGGCCTGACTGTCTAACCGAGAGCCATTGGCGGAGATCAAACTCCGCCAATGGTTCATTTACATTTGCCCATAGACCTGGAGGGGCGCTGGCAGTGGTCCCTGTCGATCTCAAAGAACCCGAGGGAGCGCAGCCAATTCATTCTCGATCTCCAACTGGAGACTATCCATGTGTACTTCCGAGGCGCGGAGCAATGCTGCCTCATAATATTCGCGCGCTGCCTTTGCATTGCCAGTACGCGCCATGATCTTTCCAAGGTTCGCCTCGGAAAAGACGATATTCCGAGGCTGATCCAATCTTTGGAATGTGCGATATGCCGCTATCGCCTCGGTGATCGCCCGATCGTGATCGCCCTGCTCAAGATAAATCAACGAGTAGTTAATCCTGAGACCCGCGATGCCCTCCTCGTTCTCTTCCGCTTCATAGAGCGCCTTTGCATGTTGGAGAAAGACGAGTGCCTCATCGATTCTGCCGGAATCGAACGCCAAACCTCCGAGCGATGTGAGCGCCATGGTCCTGCCCCGGCTTTCGCCCGCGCGATCGAGTATTTCCATGGCCTTAAGGAAGTAGCTCTCTGCATGTGCAGAATCTCCGGACTCGCGCGAGATGCGACCGAGAACACACAGTGTTTCTGCTTCGGCGCCGCTGCGTCCCAACTCGCGTTCGATGTTGAGCGCCATCAATGCGTAGTATCGAGCAAGATCGAAATTGCGGACATAGCGTTCACCGATCGCGATGTTGCGCAATGCATCGGCCTCGCATTCGCGCTCTGAAAGCTGACGCGCTTGAGCGAGCGCCTCGTAGTTCATCGCTCGAAATCGCTCGATGTCCTTCTTCAGAAATTCCTGCGATCGACGGATGAGTTCTTCGACCAATGCCCAAACAAATCGTGACGGTGATCTTCCCTCCGTTGCCAACACGGGCTGATAGAGGAAGAATTCTCAATGCACTTGCATCACTCCGTCACAATCACTTTTGAAATCGAATGCTCTCCGGATGAGGCAAGAGAAATGAAATACGTGCCCGCTGGCACGCGCGTGCCATGCTCATCTCTGCCATCCCACAACAGCGAGTGCACACCCGGCGATACTGACGAGCTTAGCAATGTACGTATTGTTTGCCCCATGAGATTGCGGATGATCAGAAATGTTGGCGCATGCAGCGGCACCATGAACTCAATAGTCATCGGACTCGCAGATGGATCGAAGGGATTCGGATAATTGGCCGTGAGTCCAAAAGTTGAAGATGGCGATGTGCCAGACGCAACTCCGCGCGGCGGCGGCACATAGTTACCAAACATGGGCCGGATCATCGGCAAGTACGTGCCCACACTGATGAGCGGCGCAGAGCCAAGATTCAACGTTAACTCCGGTTGGAGAGCACTGCTCGATGTCATTGCAGGCCACGCACCCGTGTCAGGCATCAGAGGCATCCAGAGCCCGCTGCCGGCAGGAGTTTCAATTGCGAACGATCGGCTGACATCGCCGTTGTTGTCCGACGGCCCGCTTCCCCATTGCGTCCCATACGATTGAGAGTCTTGGGATGATGCTGCGTACATCGATCGAATGCGAGGCAGCACGTTGCTCGTACTCACAAACTCGCCGCCACCACGAGAAAAATCGCCGCCAAGATTCATGTTGGTTGCGCCGAGTTGACTCACCGAGAGCCAGTATGTTCCCGGAGGAAGCACCATCGGCTTAGGGAAATAGTAGGGCCAGAATTCATCGAAGTATCCCCCTTTGATCACGTCAGTAAACGTGCTCCGAATTCCTGGAAGCACCACCGTGTCGCCCGGCATACTGGCATTTGGATCATCCGTAAGAACTGAGATTCGAATTCCAATCGCATCATTACTCCAATCGCTAAAATACAGCCGAACGCCGTAGAGCATATCCTCCCGTGTGAGTTGAAACTTCATCGCCAGGCTGCCGCTAATGTTTTTGAAGCCAATTCCACCGTTGGTCCACCCCATGAGTATGGGTATGTCGTTTCCGGCTCCCCGCGCTGGCGTAATGCCGGCATCATCGAATGCAAATTCCTGAATGGCCTGACTGCCAGTGTCGACGTTCAGGAAGAACTTCGAGGAGGTCTGGTTATCTTGCGAATAGTCATCATATCCCACCTCATCGATAGCCGCCGAGACCGTATATATCTTGTTTCCTTGCATTTCAGTGGCATCCCAATCGGGAAACCGCAGCACTGTGTCGACTCCGCCTTCCAATCCCGCAAGAATAACGCGTTGCGAATAGACGGTGTCTCCCAAGGGATCAAGAATAGAAACGCGATACGGAACATCATATGAAGCGCCATAAGAAAGGACATTCATATAGACCGGGAACATTGCCTGCGACGATGGCACCTTCGAGTAAGAATTCACCACACGAACCCACAGCACCTCTACTTCAGGCATACGTGGGACAATCACCGTAGGGTTGTCGATGTACCACGGATCGGCATCATCGGCAGGTGGCGGACTAATCGACCCGTCATTCTTTGCTTTTAGTCGTAATCGGAATCGAAAGTTTGTATCGAGATAATTCGAAGTGTTTGAAATTGTATCCGTTATTCCATTCAGTGTGACAATCCACTGATTCGACGTTCCGCGCGCAATAAAAGGCTTGAACTCGAAATCATGCCCTCCATCAATCGCTGCTATGCGATCCCAGCCGTTCGGAGATGGGTTTGTAGCAGGTTCGGTCGGCTTCTTAAACTCGAGTACCAATGAGTCGCCGGCACGAATGACTCTGCCGGATTGATCCAGCATCGTCGATTCCGGTCCCTGAAGCACATTCCGATCCCAATTGAACGGAAAATGGGTGCGGCTTCCGCGAGCATAATCGAAGCTCAGGTTCAGTCGAGTTTGGCCATACAAGTTTATGGGGAAACTGGTCAGTGTATCGCCCACATTTGCGCCAGCATAAGAATTACCGGCGAGGTCCTTTCGGTCGAGCCGGATAACTGGCGAGTGCATTTTGTCCGGCCCATATCCACCACCGTTCAAATCGCGTGGAGGCGGTGGATCCCAAGTCGAGTCCTCGCCATCGACGACTGTCGCGCCGACCGATACCCACAGCGTTTGGTCCGGAATATCGCCGTTCGAAGTATGACTGTAATTACCCGATGGATCGCGAAACGGCTGCGCGGTCCGGCGGACACCAAAGAGCCGAGCGCAAGTTGTGTCGCCTGCGATGATTGCGCATCCATCGAACGTGCCAAGTTCGCTGAGAATGTTGGGGTTGGTCGGATAGGGTGGGAACTTCAGATCGATGCTGCCACCGGCGGCAAGGCTCGGCATGCTGACCGTGTCGTCGTATACCGGAATGAGTGTCACAACATTGCGAATGCGGTACTCGACTCTGATCGCAGAGTGTGCGACGTTATCCGTGTTAGTGATTCGGACGATTGCTTGGAGCGAATCGCCAAGCCGGATCTCAAAGTTTCTTGGCGGTGAAAGCAGATGCGCCACGAGTGGCTGGGGTTGGGCACACAACTGGCTGCCGGAGGATAGCAACAAAACGACAAGCATGGCACTCGTCGCCCGCTCAATCCATCGAAGATAAATTTGCATACCATGAAGACCAACGAATGTCAAAAAGGTTACAGTGCTCAAGGGGCCTTTCCGCTTCTATTTCAATGTTCCAGCCCACCCTTTGGAAGACAGGAAGGTGGTCAGTTACTATTTTTCATTCTATTTTGTTGCCACAGTGAGGGGCACTGTTCCGCCTATTAATATTTCGAGCAGAAACCATGACGTTCATTAAATTGCAGTTCAATATATCAGAACGATTATCTCCCACCATATGGCCCCTTCACTGATCAGTGGCATGTATGGAATGGATTCGCCATTGTTCATGAAGCACAAACGTACGCGCAACACTAAGGAGTTGTCAATTAGAATTTGAAAAGCATCGCGATCATAGGGAAAAGCAAAGTGGGCCAATCGCTGGCGAAAGCGATTCGCGCATCCAATAAGTATACATTGACGGGAATTCACGCGGCGCGATCGGAGAAATATCCTCGATTGGATGCCGAGGTGATCATCATTGCTTCCCGCGATGACAAAATCGCGGAGGTTGCCCAGAAGGCCGTGCATAGCGGAAAACCCGAAGAGTCAAATCTCCAAATTATCCTTCACGTAGCAGGTTCGCTTCCGGCCACCGTGCTGCCCAAACAAGAAGGTGTATTCCGCCTCGTTCTGCATCCGATGCAGACCTTTCCGAAACCGGACGATTCTCTGCTTGAGGGAATCTACTGGATGGCATCGTCCGATGACGAACAGGCGATTCACTGGGCACGAAAGTTTGTTGCGGCTCTGGGGGGCAAAGGCGTAATCGAGTTGCCGGAAGAGTCACTGCCTCTCTATCATGCGATGACAGTCTTCGCTGCGAATTTTATCACGCTCATTGGCGGTGCGATCGAAGGAATAGCCACTTCGCTTGGACAAGATCCGACTTTGATGAAAGCTGCGCTTCGCCCGCTCATGGAAGAATCGCTCTCGAATGTGCTGACAACGCCCGCCGCCGATGCCCTGACCGGGCCAATGCGACGCGGTGATTTCGAGACGATCCGAAAGCATCAAGCGGCGCTTCGGAGGTGTGATTTGAAGCTGCGGAAGATATACGATGCTTTCCTGGACTTCGCACCGGAACCACGAGTCTGAAGCTGTATCTGAAGCTGTAAAATGAAGCAAAGCTAACCACCCCGGGAACCCCGGAACGTTAACCAAAAGCGGGTCTGTTAACCCCGGCCATCAAAAATCAGGCGTACGGCAACATCCGTCCGCGCCAAAGGAAACGATATGAAAAAAGAAATCCACCCGAACTACCATACTGTCACGGTCCACTGCGCAGGCTGCGGCAACGAATTCGAAACGCGCTCGACTGCCGCAACCGACACGTTGCGTCTTGAAATATGCGCGAATTGCCATCCGTTCTTTACCGGCAAGCAAAAGTTAGTCGATACTGCCGGACGAGTCGAGCGCTTCCAAAAGAAGTTCGCGAAGCAAATCGCAGAACGCAAAGAAAAGCAGGCAGCGACGACTCCTGCCTGATCCGATTTCGCGTAGTGGCGGGGTATCACCGATCGCGATGACCCCGCCCCATTGAGGCGTGCCACTACCATTTCAGAACATTCTCATTTACGAGGACGAGCTGGCCCGCTCCAAGCGGTTCCTGCCGCTGACCTATACCCGTTCGGTCGCCGAACTCCGGTCTGGCGCAATGACCGGCATCGAGCGAATGAGAAGGCTCTATCCCGAGGCCGCCATCTATCTCCACTGCCGGAAAGAACTTGCGGATGTTCTCCGCAAGCGCTATGGCCTGCCCGTCAATGAAGTGCCGAAGGGCGAGTCATTACTTGTCAATGCTCGCGCGGCGGTCTGTGCTGATGCGGTCGGGGAATCCTACCTGCGTGCGAACTTAACGTCCGAACTAACCCAGGCATTACTCGCGGGCGAACCGTTTGACCCATACACGGGTGCGCCCAATGCATTTACGATTGGCTCAATCTGGGAGCTGGTTCTCCAAAATTCCGTCGCACTTGTCCGCGATTCGAAGTTTTTGAAGTCCGGATGGCGACGGCGTGTTGATGCTAACTCCCTTCAAGATGTTGCAACACGGAACTTCGATCAATTATATCTTCATCCGAGGGCAACGATAGGCGCCGACGTCGTGCTCGATTGCACGGATGGGCCGATCATGATTGAAGAAGGCGCCCACATCATGCCACACTCCACGATCATCGGGCCAGTGTATATTGGCAGAAATTCCATCGTCAAGATCGGGTCAAAAATTTATGGCGGGACGACGATCGGGCCAGTTTCGAAAGTTGGCGGCGAGATAGAGAACTCCATCATTCAAGGATACTCCAACAAGCAACACGATGGCTATCTCGGTCACAGCTTCTTAGGCGAATGGGTAAATCTCGGTGCCGGGACCAACACAAGTGATCTGAAGAACGACTATTCCCCTGTTCGCGTCACGATTGAAGGCGAGTCCTTCGACACCGGTTCGCTCTTCGTCGGACTGTTGATGGGAGATCATTCCAAGAGTGCCATTGGCACCCAGTTCAATACTGGCACGGCGATCGGTGTAAGCTGCAATATCTTTGGCTCTGGATTTCCGCCCAAATGGATTCCGAGTTTCTCCTGGGGTGGCGCGAGTGAGGTGACGTCGTATCGCTATGAGAAGGCAATCGAAGTAGCGAAGGCCGTAATGGCACGAAGGGAGATTATAATGACTGCAGAGGATGAAGCGATGCTGCGCCAGATTTTTATTAGTCGGCAGCAGATTGACATTTGAGCTTGACTGCATTGTGGCCTCCAAAAGGAAAGAGACCACCTCCATATTTGGATTTGTATTATATTTGCATTAGTCGACCTTTTGGGTCATCTGTTCTAACTTACCTTTGGAGGACAATATGATTCGAGAAAATCTTGCTTACGCTGCGTTCGCGTTCCTTTTGTGCTTTCAGATTGGCTGCAAGAGCAGCACTGGGCCTGCCGCCACAAACACTGGCGGGGCATCTGGTACATTCGTGTTTGGCGAAGCCATCGATGAGGTCGCAACGACCACACTTGGCAGCAATAGGAGCTCTGTACTGTTCCATGGTGACGATCCTTCGTTCATCGGCAATGGGAAGGTACTCTATTCCGTCCTTGGCTCTTATACCGCCGATCAATTCGAGCAAATCGTTTCATCCAGCATTGACGGAACTGGCGCAACAACCTTGGTTGATCTTGGTGAATGGAATTCCTACGTTTATCTTCACCCGAAAATGTCTCCCGACGGGAAGTACATCACGTTTAATTATTGGAGCGATGTCGCTCAGAAGTTCGGTACAAAGTTTGGGACGATTCTTTTCCCGACGGATGGCAGCCAGCCCTTGATTATGGAGGATTACTGGGATGCAGCCTGGACTCCAGATGGAAGCCTAATCCTCTCCGCTACGCTTACGCCAATCGGCACGCAAAGCACGACCTATCATGGCGGAGGTCTTTTTAAACTGAACTCCTCCTTTACATCCGCCACTCAGATCGGAACAGGATTGACCGCACCCCAATATCCCGCAGTCAGCCCGGATGGCAAGCGGATCGCCTTCGCGATGAACAGTCATATTTGGACGATCAACATGGACGGCACCGGACTGAAACAGATCACAACCGGATCGAATCAGGAGACTTATTCCACCTGGTCACCGGATGGAAGTTCCATCGCGTGCGTGACAGATGGCGACATCGGATTGACAGGAGGTAATTCGCTGGCAATCGTTTCATCCAATCCAACAACGCCTGTGATCGTATCACAGGATAATTCGTCGGTCTACGTTAAGGACAACACGAACAGCACGACCGGGACGCTCAATCCGCAAGGCAATATCTCCTGGAGATAGATCTTAGAGTTCTTGTTCGACGAGCACGGCATCGATCTGTTCGAGGACTTCCTTGATCTTCTTCCGGCTCTCCGGCTTGACAGGCACGAGGGGGAGCCGGAGTTGGTCCTGAATAATACCCATCATTGCCAACGCGGCTTTGACAGGGCCAGGATTCGATTCGATGAAGTTGATCTTCATCAGTTCGAGCAACTCGTAATGGATTGCGCGGGCCTCACTGAACTTGCCATCGAGAGCAAAACGGACCATGCGGGAAAATTCCGCTGGGACCTCGTTCGATGCCACGCTGACGACACCCTTTGCACCAAGTGCAATGAGTGGCACAGTAAGATTATCTTCACCAGAAAGCAGGTTGAACCCAGCCGGAGCATTGCGGATGATCTCCATACACTGCCCGAGATCGGCGCTCGCCTCTTTGATACCTACGACGTTCTCGATCTCAGCACAGCGAAGCGTCGTTTCTGCATTCATGTTCAGCCCAGTACGACCAGGAACATTATACATCAGGACCGGCAACCCGACATCGGCAACAGCATTGAAATGCGAGAACAGACCGTTCGGTGTTGGCTTGTTATAATATGGAGTAACCACGAGAACGGCGTCGGCACCCAACGAAAGAGCTTCTTCGGTATATTCGATCGATGTGCGAGTGTCGTTTGTGCCGGTGCCGGCAATAATCAGGGCGCGATGATTGACATACTCGATCATCCAACGAAAGATCTCAGTCCGTTCCGAACGGGAAATCGTTGGATTTTCCCCTGTCGAACCAAGCGGGACGAGCATTTCCACCCCGCCCTCTAATTGATGGTCGATTAGCCGACGAAATGCGGCAAAATCGACGGAGCCATCCGCCGCGAAAGGTGTGACAACGGCTGTACCTGTCCCGCGTAGTAAGTTGTGCATAGCAATTATTTACCTTCAAGAATATCTGCGACGTGCTCTTCGAATCGATAGAATCCCTTTCTCGAGACGATCCACTCCGCCGCCCTGATCGCCCCGGAGGCAAAACCACGACGGCTTCTGGCTCGGTGCGTTAGTTCGATCGAATCGTCCGTCGACTCGAAGCCAACGGTATGGGTACCCGGAATCGCTCCAGCACGTAGGGAGCTGATTTGCAAAAGGTCTTTCGCAATTGCATTCCCAATGGGCAACTCCGAGACAGCCCGAGATTTCGATTTCATTCCAGCAAGCACTGCTTCGCTGAGCCGAAGCGCTGTCCCACTCGGAAAATCCTTCTTGGCACGATGATGGGCCTCGAAGATATATGCGTCATAGCCAGCTTCATCGAGAAGCGTTGATGCATTCCTTACGATTTCCAAGAACAGATTCACGCCGATTGAGAAATTGGATCCTGTGATACACCCGATCCCCGCATTCTCAATATAGCCCTGAACCACTTCGCGGGAGCCTTCCCAACCCGTGGTTCCGATGACCAGGGATACATGGGCCTCTCCGACGAGCTTGGCATTATGTTCCACGGCATCTGGCTGACTGAAGTCGATCGCGACTTGAGCCCCTGATTTGCGCATTGCGTCCACAGAGATCGGACGATCGATATCGAACCGTGCAACGATTTCGTGGCCGGCCGCAGTGGCGGCGGCTTCCACTTCGTGGCCCATTTTACCAAACCCGAGGAGTGCGATTCTCATAGATGCAAAAATACGGCAAGGAAATCCCTCGCCGTATTAATGCCATGTCAAGGAGTTATGTTACACGACTCACTTCAACTGAATGTAACCAAATGTTCCGTGGCTCTCCTCGTCCGGGCCGCTGGCAAAATAAAGAAAGTTTGGATCGCCCGCATTCAAGTTGAACGAAAGGCCCCAGAGTCCTTTGATGAGAATAGGAGTCCCATTCTTGTCCGTAATCTGCCCCAGAAAACTGCCATTTTGATCGAACGCATTGATAGCACCATCACCGAAATTTCCAATCAGGATTGCATTCTTGAACGAGCCAAATCCAGAGCCTGCCATTGTCACCGCCCAAGGCGAATTAAGGGTACCTTGAGTCGCGAAGCGTTTAACAAGCGTGCCGTTTGGATTGAACACATCTACGTAACCATTGCCTGCACCCGCCAAATCATCTCCATTATCTGGAAACGGTTTGTGATGAGCATATGTGACATAGAGCATTCCGCCAATATTGGCAATGCCAAAGGGTCCATAACCGGAAATACCGGATGGAATCGCTGGATCGGAGAGCGTAATCCCAACCGGCTGGAAATTCTTATCGAAGACAATAACTTTGTCTTCCATAAAATCTGTGGCATAAACGTAATTGACCGTCCCCACACTTGCAATCGCAAGACCCTTGAATGACGTCGAGTCTCCAGGAGTGGTGACCTTCGTTGCGCTGCTGCCGCCACTCCAGGTTGCGAGAATACCATCTTCGGTTGCAAAGATAACCTTCGCGCCATTGAAGTCACTCGTTGTATTGACGATCGCCCCGCTCGGAGAACCACCCGTTGCATGATCTGGCGCTGGAATTGCAATCGCATCGCCCACTGATTGACCTGTTCGATCATACCGTAGCGCGGAGCTATCATGGTTCGCAGCAACCACGAAGGACCCATCGCCCAGAACCGCAATGCCCCAGGCATTCAGGAGATTGGGGTCTGTCCTTGCCGCTCCAAACCCGGCTGTATCCGAGACAAGAACGGTCGCCTGATAAGCGAGTGGATCGGTTGTGCTTGTGGTGTCACTCTTACACGATGAGAAAAAAAACGCTGCCATGAGCAACGCCACGGACGCTGGTAGATATTGTTTGTAGGATTGTGGTAGCATAGTGTGGATTCTCCTGTTCAATGTGAGATTTTAGGGCAAAGCGAAACACTGCGCTCTGCTCGACACAGAGTCAGACACAATAGACGCGCCGAAAAAGACAGGCTCTGCCGTATTATGCTCGACCGTAGGATCAGGATGCGAATCAGAAGGTCAGAGATACATTCGCTGTTGGGACATAACCAAGTGAGCCATTAGGATTGGATTTGAGTAGTAGATCGCCATGGAGCCGAAGCTTCGAGTTGTGATCGCTCGCAAGCAATGCGGCATCCACGGCTGAAAGGACATGATTGATGATAACTCCCCAGACCATGGTCTGGGCCAAGCCATACGTATCGTTCATGCGACCACTCTTGGCAGCAGCTTCATTCCAACTCGATACAGCATCCCAGCCGGGAAGATACTGCCTGTATTTCGAAATCATTTCGTAGTATTGCTGAATGTCGCTGCACGCGAGGCGATGTCCCATATCGTTCAGGCTGGAAACAGGATTCACGGAAAGATTACCAAGACTATCGAGTTGCGCCTCGGCGCGATTGATGCTCGCGCAATCGGTCGAGTCAGCAATTGGTTTGAGTTGGTACAGTACCAACTGTGTGTCCAATGAGCTGGCATACCGTCCTTTGCTCCAATGTGCATCCGAATATGAACGGAAGGCTGTCGTAGAGTCATTGAATTCATTGATGAAGTGAGCATATTCAACCCACAAACCAACTTCAAGGCCGGTAAAGATAAGACCGCGCCAGATCTGTTCGCCACAGTAATACTCTCCGAGACCCGGTATTAGGAAGGACAAACCAGCGGCGAGGAATGGACTCTTATGAGACCCATCATACGCCTTCGCTGCTACAAACATTGGGACCGTAACCGGGCGTGGCACTCGCTGGACACTGTTGAGCGCATAACTCGCCATGACAGTCCGCGAAACTGGCTGAGCGAATGCCAGCCCAGAACAACCCACGAAGAGGAAGACCGAGAGGCAAGCAAGCCGGCGCGCTGAGAACATTGTAGGGTTACGGCCAACCCTCGCCTTAAGTTGGCGAGGGTTATTGAACCGATCTACCACTTAATCCCGAGCGTAAAACGCAGGGTATTCGCTAGCGGATGATCTTGATTGAACGTATCGATATAGCTGAAATCGAACTGATACGCATCATAGCGAAGACCGGCGCCGAATGTCAGATAATTCCGCCCACCGACATGTGATCCTTCATCATAATACCCGGCACGGAGAGCAACCAACTGATCGTACCAGTATTCGATGCCGTTGGACCACATGAACGAGTGCGATGTGCTATCATCCCATGCCGTAATAAAGGATTTCGGTAATGGATCGGAGAACTGGCTGGTCGGATCGCGATGCACCAACAGCTTGGCCACATCGGAAGCAATCGTCAATTCGTTGTATTCGTCCTTATAAAGTTTATATGAGGCGCCGACGCGCAATTCTGTTGGCAGCGGATCAGCCTGCAACGCATCGACGTAACGGATCTTCGGGCCAATGTCCGCCAGATTGAATCCCACTTCAAGCGCATTTCCGATACCATCCACATAGGTCGAATCGGGTTTCCAGAGCGCAGAAAGGTCGAAGGATACCGATCGGCCAACTCCACCGGTCCGTTCGTTTGCCACATGTAAGGTCGAGAGCGTAGACTGGATGTATCGGAGCGAACCGCCGAAGCTCCAGTCCTCGGAGAGTTTTGTGGCATACGCGACCGTGACCGCATATTCGAACGAGTGGAACGTCCCTTGCGGGTCGGGCGAGTTCTCGGTTGTATAGATGAACTCACCGAGATTGAGAAAGACGATGCTTGCGCCGATCGTCCCACCAAATTTCTCCGAGTCATTCCACTTAAAGTTCAGATAATCGTAGAAGAGATCGCTCTGGTTGAACTGTGGCAACCATTGCGAGTGGGTCATGGAAACGGATTTGCCCGTCTGGAATGCCAGACCCGCTGGATTCCAGTAAATGGCTCCGACATCTTCCGGCGTCCCTGTGCCGACATCACCCATTCCGCTGGCGCGGGCATCGGGCGCGATAAGCATAAATGGCACTGCGGTGGAGGTAGTCTGAGCCGCGCTGACAACTGGCAGTGCGAGCGAGGCGGCCAATAGCGCCAATCCCCAATGTAATCGATTCATCCGTGTTTGCTTTCTAAAATACATCCTCTTATTCCTCTAAAACTGTTTACCTCGTTAGCGAGCAACGACACACTTACCGGTGGCCTCCGTGGAGGTCCCATCATCGAGATTGCGCGCAGCAATGGAGAACACATACACGCCATTGGCGACCGTGTTCCCGGCATTGTCGCGGCCATCCCACGGGATGTCAATTGCACTCTCTCGAGTCTGCATTGTGATCGTCCTCATTTGTCGTGCGTCCGGGGTATAGATCGATAATGTAATTTCAACTAAGCTGCCAGCATGGCCCGGCTGCGTAAAACTGAATGTGGTATGATCGAACAATGGATCCGGCCAGACTGAAACCTGGTACAGATGGTACGGATCCTCATTCATTGCCACAAAATCGACGGATGCAAAGCTCGGATTGTCATACGTATCGAAGGCGCGGACATGCAGCGTGTGATGTCCGGCCGGCAATTCGATTGGGTGCACGCTCGTCCCGGACCTATAATCATCCTGCTTCGAAACATAGGTGGACGCCATGTCGATCGCAGAGTCCTGCGCTGCATCCACCCAGGCGACAAAACTGTGCCCGACACTGGCAGTAGAGGTATTCAGACCATGAAGTGTATTAATGTCAACGATTGCGGTGGAATGTTTGGAAACCGCATCTCCACTTCGGAAGGCCCGAGTGCCGATGTACACGGCGAGAGCCGGACCAGCCGTATCTCCGACATCGGCACGGGTCGTAGGCGCAACAAGTTGAAGATTGTGCATATCGCCAAGCGCACTCCGCCCATCGTCCGAAAAGGCATAGCCGGAAAGCTTGGCCGGTAAGGAATCCAGTTTGACATCCTTCGGAACGATGAATGTCGCGGAGAACTGTCCATTACGAACAGTGGCCACACCACGGTAGAGAATTGGTCCTTCAACAGAATAGGCGTCCGGCCAGATTCGGCCAGTTCCAGGACACACAGTCGTGGCATGTTCCTCCGTGGGAGCGTCATACAAGGTGATCGTCACCGTGCCGTTGAATGTGCCATCGGGCCGCAGGGCGGTTCCATCGCCGAGCAAAATCCGGCCACTGATCCGCGCTTGCGAAAGTGCCGGGAGCTGGATTGCATTCGAAGTGAGGGACGTCCCGTTCAGACTATCGAAACTCACGTACCGCCCTGGCAGCAACAGTCGTTGCGCCGGGTCGCCCAGCAAAAAATAGATTGGAAGATTTTCTGACGTGCACATCAACTTACCGTAGATCAGGGCATCGCCAACACTCGAGGTACCGAAGCCACTCTCGGGGCTCGGACCGAACAGTCTCGAATAAAACGCGGTCGGCAAAGGGTCACCGCCAGTTACGGAACGGGAGGTTCCGAGCAGACCGATTGCGCCACCATCCGGCTTTAGAAGAAACTGAACGCCACCAGCAACCGGAGCTGCAAAATTGTCGTACTCGCTAAAATCGCAGGTTGCGGTGGTGAGATACGGAAGCCGATCGAAATTATTGAATTTGTCAATCGTCGATGGAACATTGAGCACACCCTCGTGCGTCCAGACATTCGGATTGCCGTGCCCAATGAAGGAGAAGAGCACGTTCCCCTGGTTCATGGCGGCGATAATCGCTTGCTCGACTTCTGGTTGCTTTCTGCCATTGGAAGTCTGCTGGACTGGATAGCTCACATCATAAATCTTGCGAACGAGCAGCCGGTCCTGCAATTCCTTCTCCTCCGCTTCCGAATCCCCAAGATGATCGATAGGATCGCAATCCTGTTGATCGTATATCCGATCATCCGCGAGGAATGTAGCTATCGAACGCCAGGAACCGGAATCGCTGCTATGTTCATAGTGGATCGCCTTGGAAACAAAAGCATCAGCATCATCCGGGGTCCGCGCGGAAACTCGGCCAACCGCCACATCTATAATGCGCCCATTCGCCGCAGTCGAATCAACCAGCCGGCCATAGTACGAATCATCCGGAAACGGAAAAGGATCGGAAGGCGCCTGCTCACGGTAGGATGCTAGATTTTGCGCGGGGAGTACCTCATATACCGGAATATAGTTTGGGATACTCGCAATCCGTTGCTGATAATCGCAATGTCCTCCGCCCAAGAGAAGCAAATAGTGGACTTTATTTGTAGTCCCATGACGGAGCGTGTAGGACATGAAGTCTCGAATGGCCGTAAGATCGCGGGAGCCGTACCCAAATTCTCGATAGACATCCTCGATATTGACGACTGCCGCACTCATTGCTTCTGTGGCATCACCGCCCTGCTCGCGAAGCGCCCGGAGCTTCTGTGCTTGACTTAATAGATCGTTTGGTGCAAGAATGATCTCTTCGGCGCCTGTTTGGCCGATCGTCTCACGGAGTGTGGGAGTGCTGGTCTTGGTCAGCTTCGCAGTGAGCATCGACTGCGGGGAGCATGCAATCAACCGCCGCATCTTCCCTGAGATACCCTGCATATCCGCGGCAAGAACGTCGCCGGTCGCCGTCGCCAACACACGCGGGATGGTACCGGATGTCACATCCCAAAGTTCGCCACCGGCCGCGTTTTGAAATTGTGTGGTGAACGCCTGCTTGGTGTTCAGGATAAAGAACGGAATCTCGGCGGACCCAACGGTCGTCGATCGGCGATACATGAATTCAATAAAATCGAGCCGGGCCCATGCCGAAATATCACTACTCGCAAAGGTCAATCCAACGTTAAACGGCCCCGAACCGAGCGATGGTGGAACAGTCTGTGCATTGTCCCAATTACGCACGAGGACAGCACCGAGCGGAATTGTACTGGCTGGCACCGTCCCGACCTGCTGGCCATTTATTGTCACTGCAACCGAACCCGCATTCTGGATTGCCGTCGAAATATTCGCGTCGTAGGCAACACGGATTGTGGTAGAATCCGGAAGATAGCCCGGAGGATTGATCGAAATTTGGAGCGGACCGACATCACTGCGTGTGATTTTCTCGCCAAGGAGTTCGCGTCCCCAGTTATAGAGATTCTCAAGCTGTGACTCGACCTCGTGCGAAATGGCGGAAAAAACATAATTGCGCGGCTCGGGTGTCCCGGATAGAGAATCTGGCCCGAGCTGCACTCTCAATGCTGGTCCAAGCCGGTTGCCACCAACTTTGAGAAGAAAATGTCCGGTCGAGGTATAAGGATTTATCGTGTGATACAACCCATCCACATTAAGCTCTTCCCCACTGTACTTCCAAACCGTTACCCCGGGTGCGTAAAAGTAGAGATCGCGAAACTGACCGTTTTGGAGGTGGAGTTCGAACGGGCATGCCAGCCATTCACCCGTTGAACTCGTGACGCGCTCGCTGAGCATATCACCACCGACACCAAATAGCTCGATGCTGCCGGTATCGATCGCCCCGGTGATGCCGGCATTGGCGAGGTCCTGGGCGGAGATGCGATAGATCCCTTCATCGGTGGTTTCAACCTGAAGCCATTGTCCATCGGAAGCCGCGAGCGCCTTATGTCCCGTCTGACCCAGTGGACGGGCTGATGTCCATTCATGTTCGGCGGCCCGATACAATTCCGCCTCGGAGCCATTCACAAAAATGCTTCGGTACAACTCGGCTTCTGAACGAGACACTGGCGTCACGGATTGGCTTGCCGACAGAGCAGAACCAAGGCGAATTCGTAATGTCAACGAACGGAGCCGCGTGAGCGTCCGCGAGTTGGCATCATATTGAATCGGGTTTACGACAACGCGCTCCATGTACGCGGTGCGAAAGAGCCGGATTGGCTGGGCCGAGAACAACTCGAATGCTCGAGGTGCGAAATACCGCTCCGAGATAATCGAATACTGTGCGCGGTAATCGCCATCCGACTTGGTGTAAGACGGGACCGGCGCAAGATCGATATTAGGTATGACGTCCAGCTTTTGATCGAGGACTTCGATCGTTGCGGGATTGCGGTTGGGAGCCAGCAGCGGTAACTCCAAGCGCATAAGCTCCGGAGCACCGACCGAATCGGTGGCGGAACCGCCCCGAACGGTTACTTCCGTGAACGCTTGGCCTGTCGTGCCAACCACCGTATAGGTTTGGTATTGTGGCGCAATGCGTACAACAACTTCACTCGGGGTTACCGAAAGCAGCTCGAAATACTTGCTCGAACCTGTGGCCACCGGCGATTGCGCGAATGCGCTCGGCGAGCTCGCGAAAAGAATCGCAAGCACAGCGAAACGCTTCAGCACATGGCTGAACCGGTAAGCACGATGCAATTGGTGTGACATGACCGACAATTTCTCGTTTCGAATACAGACCAGAATCCGCCCGTTAGCGGGTGAGCCTTCTGTGATCTTTCCCTGAACCAGAACGGATGTCCGTTCAGTACGTTTCTGAATTCGTAGAAATCGTCTATAGGCCTTGATTAGATGCGCTGTGGCGTTACGAGGGTACTGTGGCTAGCCTGCGCTAACCAACGAATGAGGAAACGTTAAGAGAAGTAAAGAGTTTCAAATCGCCCGCCGGAATTCTGACAGCCAATTAATCCGGAATTGATGCATCGAATTCGAGACACTCGATCACACTCCGTGGCAGGACAATAGAGCAGAGCATTTGGGTAAGTGCAGGCAGCGGAAATCAATTGACCAAACATCGAACGAGCATTCAAATATAGCGAAACCGCCATGCAGCCGGAACCCGCACGATACACTGACAGTTTTGCACCCGCTCAATTCGAGGCCTCGGCAAGGAGGGCATTTGTAAAAGGGCGCGGGAGTGGCGAAATTGGCAGACGCACTACTTTGAGGTGGTAGCGCCGCGAGGCGTGGGGGTTCAAGTCCCCCCTCCCGCACACAGATTGAGAACCAGGGATTCCGCGGATTTGGTCGGACTACGCGGACGACATGCTCGATTGAGTTTGGGCGCTGAGTCGCAACTTCTCTGTAATCGAATTCGCTATGTCGGATTGTGTTATTCTAAATCCGAATAATCGTCAGCGTAATCCACCTTAATCAGCGTAATTCAGGTTTTGGAATAGAAAGCGTCTTCCACTCATTCCCTTTGCAGTGTTTCCCGATATAGACCATCTGTCCTACATGGTAGGCATAATGGCTAAGCTGCCGCAGAATGGCCTCCAGTACCGTGAGCAACTCATTGCGGATAAAGACTTCACGAGACAGATCGATTTCGGTCAGCGGATGGATCGCCGTGAAGACGCAGTCCCAGCCTTCCCCCCATAGTTGCTTTAGATCGGCAAGAGAAAGATGCTGCTCGACGAACTCCTCATCACGATGACGGTTCGGCTTTTCGCCATCCGTCGTCAGAAAGTCTGTGAAGCGCGAGAGCATGTTGCCATGCAAGTGCTGCACGATGATCGCAATCGAATTCGATTCCGGGTCCGGCGCCCAGTGAATGTCATCCTCGCCGAGCTGTGCTAGCGTCTTCTCACCAAGCGAACGAAGCTGCTCGAAACGATTCAGCGATAACGTGAGGATATCGTTCGTCTTCATTAGTGATGATTAATATCCAGCCGAAACCAGTCCGCTTCGTAATTCCTGCAAATAGGTCGGGTGGACCTCACCATAATAGAGTGTGCTTGGTTCAAGCACCAGCGTACCAAATGTCGAAGGATTACCGGCTTCATACTTGCTTGTGGCCTGTACGGTCACTTCATTCGGATGCGCCGGATCGTCGACATCGGACACGAGGGCGGTGAACCCAAGCGTCGCGGCATCGCCAATCCCGCCAAGCGTCGCAAGTTCCTCGCCAGTCTCTTCGGTCCCGTGCACCGGAATTGGTTTTTCATAAAAGCGAGCAGGATTTGTTTCGAAATTCAGGAAAGTAAAGGGAATTCGCAGGCTTAGGGTATAACCGCTAACGACTCCGCGATCGGTATCGAAGGTCATCTGTGCCAGCACATTCTTCAGGCCTTCCTGCTGCACAGGAGTAAGTGGTGCGAGTGTACTATACGTGATCTGGTTAACGCGACCGGGGCGTGATGGCAGCGCAAAGGTAATATTCGTAACGAGCGAATCGAGTGCAGTGCGGAATGTCGGAAAGCCTCCTTCCTTCGAAAGCAAGCGGCGGTCGCGGTTCAATCGGTCGCCGGTATATTTCGAATCGAACCATAGCGAAATTCGGTCGTTGCTTTCGAGTTTTGACTGACCGCCAACAACATAATCATCACGGATGCGAAAGGCAAGATAGAGGTAATCATCGTTATAGGCCGCCTGCACGTTGCGGATCGAGAGATCGCTTGCATCGCGCCGAAAGCCCGATCCAGAGAGAATGAACTCACCTGTGGTATCATTGAGAATGTGTCCATAGCCCGGATAAATATCTCGCAACCGCTGATATGAAGGAAGAGTGAAGTAGCCCACCTTCAGTAATGGATCACCGGAGGAACTTGTGAAATAGGATTCGCGTGTCCGAAGCGTCTCGTAATTTCGATAGACTTCATGTCCAATGGCGCGCGCCTTAATCTTCGCGGTACCGGTCACGTCTTCTTGCGCTGTTTCGAACCGGTCCACCAGTGTGACATCACCTGACTCGAGCGAATACCCCTCCTGTGACCAATGTTGCTCGGCGGTCTTTTGAGTGATCGTTACCACTGAGCCTTCAACTGAGAGCCCGACTTCGATCGGGGATTCGATAAAGGTAATCGACTTCGCGAATCGGTCACGAAGCTGCTGATTCTTGAGATTCTCGAAAAAATATACGCGAACTCGATCTCGCGCCGCATAAGGATCGTACAAGGAGAGCGCCAAGTCCGGGAGAGAGTCATTCGAGAAATCGCCAACGGCGAGGCCCCAGACTTTTTGATTCGCGAAGTCGGGCACAAGCGTCCGAAGCTCCTGAGCGAGTGCCGGATTGTGTAACTCACTTCCGATTCGTGGAAGCACGCTATCCAGGAGCATTCCCTGGCCATGAATGATACCAATCGGGATGCAAACAAGAAAGAATGCGAATGTGGTGGCCCGGAGTCGTGTTCTCATTGTAGCAAAAATACGGAACGCACACGCTTAGTTCATACTTCATAGCTCATATTTCATCTTTTCCCCCGCATGGCCTATCCGTTTTCCGAAATCGATCAGAAGTGGCAGGAGTATTGGCGCAGTCATAAGACGTTCCATGTCGAGCCGGACTCGGCCAAGAAGAAATACTTCGTTATGGATATGTTCGCATACCCATCGGGCGCCGGTCTTCACATGGGGCATGTTCATTACGCCGCCGCAGACATCATGATGCGGATGAAGCGGATGCAAGGCTACAATGCATTGCACCCGACGGGCTGGGATGCCTTCGGCCTTCCGGCCGAACAATATGCCGTCCGCAATAAACTGCATCCACGGATCACAACCGAGCAGAACATCGCGACTTTTCGGCGGCAGCTGGAATCGCTCGGACTCGCCTACGACTGGGACCGGGAGATCAACACCACCGATCCGAACTACTTCAAGTGGACGCAGTGGATCTTCCTTAAATTTTATAATTCGTATTTCGATACCAACGAGCAGAAGGCAAGGCCGATTGACGCTCTCATCCGTCACATCGAGTCACATGGGACAGATGGGACTCGTGGGACCGATGCGTTGCCTTGCGCGACTCGCTCGGAAAAACAATTTACACCGGCGGAATGGAAGCAAGCCTCCGCGAAGCAACGCGCGGATTTTCTCGCGCAGTGCCGTTTGGCTTATGTAGCGGAGGCACCCGTGAATTGGTGTCCCGAACTTGGGACCGTACTGGCCAATGAGGAAGTCGCGGAACAAGAGGAAAAAGGCTTCACTGTCGTACGCCGCAACATGCGGCAGTGGATGTTACGCATCACGGCGTATGCCGAGCGTCTGCTTGCCGATTTAGACGGACTGAACTGGCCGGCCAGCACACTCGAAATGCAGCGCAATTGGATCGGCAAAAGCGAAGGCGCCGAGATCGATTTTCCCATCGCCGGGCTTGATGCTTCGCTTCGAGTCTTTACGACACGTCCAGACACACTCTTCGGGGCGACCTACATGGTGGTTGCACCGGAGCATCCGCTCGTGTCACGAATCACCACGAGAGACCACCAAGCGGCCGTCGAGCACTATCTGGATGAAGTCCGCCGCAAAAGTGATCTCGAACGTATGGATCTTTCACGCGAAAAGACTGGAGTCTTCACCGGCGCCTACGCGAAGAATCCCGTCAATGGTGAACGCACCCCGATCTGGATTGCGGATTACGTGCTGATGTCCTACGGCACTGGCGCGATCATGTCCGTGCCTGGGCATGACGAGCGTGATTTCGAATTTGCGCAAGCGTTTGGGTTACCGGTCGTGCGCGTGGTCCAAGCGCCGGGCGTCGATGGTGATGAGCCGCTCCTCAAAGCGTTCAGCGAGTATGGAGTGGCCGTCAATTCCGGATTTCTCTCGGAACTCCCGACATCCGAGGCAAAAGAGAAGATGATCGCGTGGCTGGAAGCGAACAAGGTTGGACGCCGCGCGATAAAGTATAAACTTCGTGATTGGTTGTTCTCGCGGCAGCGATATTGGGGCGAACCGTTTCCCATCATCTGGACTGATGATGGCGATGGCGGGTATGCGAAGGCATTGCCCGAATCCATGCTACCGGTACTATTACCGGAAGTAAGGAGCTACTCTCCATCTGGCACTGGCGAGTCACCACTGGCAACCATTTCCGAGTGGGTCAATACCACCGATCCTGAAACTGGGCGGCCCGCGCGGCGTGAGACAAACACGATGCCGCAATGGGCGGGCTCCTCATGGTATTACTTACGATATCTCGATCCGGCAAATGATTATGCACCGGTTTCCAGGGATAACGAGCAGTATTGGATGCCGGTCGATCTCTATATCGGTGGGACCGAACACGCCGTAACTCATCTACTCTATTCACGTTTTTGGCACAAACTCCTGTTTGACCACGGAGTCGTCTCAAGCTCCGAGCCATTCAAGCGAATGGTCCATCAGGGTATCGTGCTTGGCGAGAATGGCGTCAAGATGTCGAAATCGCTCGGCAATGTGCTTAACCCTGACGACTTCCTTTCGAAATACGGCGCCGATACCTTGCGCACCTATTACATGTTCCTGGGACCATTCGAGGCGATGAAGCCATGGGACTCGAAGGGGATCATGGGTGTCCATCGGTTCCTGAACCGGATTTGGCGCATCGCCGTCGGCGAAGACGGTGTGACCGATCTCGCAAGAATATCCGGCGAGGCTCCCACAGGATCGCTGGAGCGGACCATGCACCGAACGATAAAAAAAGTTGGTGAGGACATCGATGCGCTGCAGTTAAACACCGCTGTCAGTGCACTCATGATCTTGCTTAACAAGATCGAGGAAGAGCCTGCGGTGCCTCGCCCGGCGTTTGAAGCGCTCATTAAACTCGTTTCGCCGTTCGCTCCGCATATTGCAGAAGAGCTGTGGCAACGTCTGGGACATGAAGGCACGATTTTCAATTCCTCATGGCCTGAATATGATGATGCCAAAACAATCGAGGATTCTGTTACACTCATCTTGCAGGTTAATGGCAAGCTGCGCGATAAGTTAGAAGTGCCTCGCGGTCTTACTCGTGAGGCACTTGAAACTTTTGCTCGCGAGAGCGAAAAGTTGAAGCGGCACGTCGATGGCAAGCAGATTCAAAAAATGATCGTAGTGCCGGATAAACTCGTTAATGTAGTGGTCGCATGAAACTATGTTTGCTGTTAGGTGGCCCCAGCGCGGAGCGCGAGGTCTCGCTGATGTCTGGAATTGGAATGGCGCGGGCGTTGGCAAATCGCGGGCATGATATTACGTTGCTGGATCCAGCAACGGGACGAGCGATGCGCATCGAAGACTTCCATGCCGATCCTCCGAAGACGGAACATCCTAATATCGCAGAACTTGGCCAGTATTCGCTGGGTGATATGGTCCTTCGTAGTTTAACTTCCGACGCAATTCTCAAGGCGGATATCGTCGTATTCGGCTTGCATGGAGTGCCCGGCGAAGATGGACTCATGCAATCGGTGCTGGAATTGCAGGGAAAGCAATACACTGGATCAGACTCTCGGACGAGCGCGATCTGCATCGACAAGCACTTCACCAAGATCATCCTGAAAGACGCCGGGATATCGGTCCCGAAAGGATTCATCGTCCAACGAAATGTTCATCCGAGCGATCGCCATGCCGCATGGGAGTTAGCGAAGGCAGAACTTGGGATGCCCCTCGTCATAAAGCCGAACGATCAAGGCTCGACAGTGGGCCTGACAATCTTGCAGGATGCATCGGAAGACAACTTCAATCATGCGATAGACCTTGCCTTGGAATATTCGGCAAAGGCATTGATCGAAGAGTTTATCGATGGCCGCGAGTTAACGGTCGGTATTCTCGATCGCGAAGCGCTACCGATTGTTGAGATCACAACAGAAGGCGGGTTCTATGACTATCACCACAAATATACTCCGGGTATGTCGTTTCATGCGTGTCCTGCCGATCTCCCATCAGAAATTGCATCCGGCATTCAGGCCGATGCATTGCGCGCATTCGAAGTGATTGGCTGCCGAGGGTATGCCAGAATTGATTTCCGGCTTCGGCCCGATGGGACCTACTCCTGTTTGGAAATCAACACGCTGCCCGGCATGACTTCGACAAGCCTGCTTCCTGATGCAGCCCAGGCAGCCGGCATTTCCTTCGAGGACTTATGCGAGAGAATCGTTCGCACCGCAATCCGCGAGTAGATCAGATAATGTCCGATGACCGTGTCGCGACGATAGTTGATTGCCAGGTAATCGCGAAGCTGTGGCCATTCCAATAGAGCGGCGTAAGAATCGAGCTTACTCCCTGTGATGTAATCCTTCGCATCGCCATATTCTACCACAAAGAATTTCGGATCCGCGGACTGAAGTTGGCCGAGCATCGCAGTTTTCCAGCTTAGAGGAGTCGCCGCTCGGAACGGTGTCGCGGTTAGGCATAACGTCGGCGGCAGCGTATTCGCGGACAGATAAATCCCAACGTCGTTTCCCCAAAAGAACATCTGATCGCTCGATCCCATCCGGGATTTCAAGTAACGCCCTGCCCTCTCTTCCTCATCCGCAAAGTAATCGACGATCCGGCGGTGAACTTCAGGTCCGGAATCCACATGCTTCAGCGCCTGCAACGTCCATGGAATGGATTGACTAACGACCTTGGCAAGCGGAGAGCCTAAGATTGCGAGAAGCACGATCCCTGTAACAACCAACGTCCTGACCGGCGTCGGTTTACGTCTCCAAATCTCGTTCGATTTCGTGACTGCAACGTGAAGTCCTATCGCGGCAAACGGGGCAAATGCCCATAATGCGCGAGCGTATTGATACACGAACATTTTGCCTTCGAGCACGATGCCGAACAGCTGAAGGAGTCCTGACAGGAGCAGCAACCTTAGAAATGCATGCTCTTTCTCGGTCGTACCTTTTCGCACGTACCAGATGGTGCCAACCCCAAGGAGAAACAGAGTTGGCGACGCGCTCCAAACCAGCCACAATGGAAAATCGAGCAGCCAATGCCGCCACGGCAGTCCGATCGGTTGACCAAGGCGCGAATAATGCCGCAGCCAAGCGATGACTTCTACACTTCGGTCAAGAGAAGATGTCAGTGCAAGCCCGACCAGAAGCAGCATGAACAAGAATAGGAAACCAATGCCCAGGGCGATCAAGAACTTGCGCTTGTTGCTCCTGGAGACCGTGGTGACTCCTGCAAGCCACACAACCGCAGCTACTGTTCCAAGGATGAGTGTCGGCTTCAATAGAAGTAGAAGGATCGTAGCGAAACCGGCAGCCATCCCGTACGCGATCGAGCGCTTCGCCGTGATTGCCGTGGCTCGCAACGTCATGTCGGCGAGCAGCAATGATGGTATGAGTGCGAAGCTTTCGGCTTGCGCTGTATGCCAAAAACCAAGCCCAGCATACATTATGAGCATCAGCGATGCCGAAAGCAGCGCGATGTTATCGCTGAGATGCCGGCGGGCAATGATGAAGAAATAGCAGCCGCCCTCTATCTGGTAGAGGGCATCGAAGAGTCGGATTGACCATACGCCGCCGCCGAACAGCACATGTGCACCGGCATAAAGGTAGAAGATGAGTGGTGGCTTTGTATCGATGAAATCCCGCCATGGAATCGAACCCCGTAACACCATTCTCCCGCCGACTTCGAAGACCGCTTGATCATAACCGAGCGGGTAGCTCACCATGGCGGCAATCATCAGGAGCGAAACAGCCGCCAAAAGCCAAATCCACCAAGTGGGACGCTTTGCGATAGATTGAAGTGCGATCATCGGGCGCAAAGATACGCCGCAATAACCACCTCTCAAATTGAAATCACTTCAATTTCACTTTGTAATCGCCTCGTCCCGCACTTGCACACTCATCCATATTTTGTACGATCCTAACACAATATGCAGATATATGCCTACTCTTGGGACTAACGACAATATACATAGTATCACTACGATACACCTGTACAAAGTTGAGACTTGGAGTTGGGCCAAATCTGGGGGTATTTTGGGATTTTTGCGAATTTGTTGCGCCAAAAATCCAGGATAAAGCGTCTTACATGTGTGCGCATTAGTGAACCGCCCAAGGACACGAAATGACACAGAGCCTACCTATTTCAGGCAGGTCTTAGCTTCAAGAGAGTCGATAGTTTGGATTGCCACAAAAACAGTAGTTTGCCATGAAAACCATCGTTCGCAAGCCCCTTGCGAGGATCGTGGTTCTGCTAACCGTAGCCGCCGTGCTGGGGTTTGCAAAAATCAGCGGTGCGCAAGAAATACAATCGAATAGTCAGCAGCCGGGCGCAGAAGCGTCCCTGACGTTCCAGGCGTCGAATTCGAATACTGACGTGATCAGCTTCGAGAAGGTCCGGAGCATCACGGAAAGCTCCCTCCGTGAGGCGATTGGGTCGCAGCTGAATAGTGTTACCCCGGAAGAAATTGGCAAAAAGTTGAGTGGTGGCTATGAGGCGCTGAAGCAGGGTCAGACGATCAGCTTCAATGCGCCGGTCGCAGCGTTGGCCGCGCGCACCATTACCGAGCAGCACATCATGCAGGTGAGAGTTGCCTATGAGCCAAGGCCCATCGGCGGGATTCTCACAATCAAGGTTGAACTCGTACCGCTCTTCAGCGGAATCGGCTCGGCCAGCCGCCCGATTGCGTATCGTGAAATTTCCGAAGCAGTTGATAATCTCGATGAAGATGGACTTGGCGATCTGGTCGCTGGTCTGACCCATCAGCTCGGAGCTGAGTACGCAGTCAAGTAACAAGTTCGTTGATTAGGGCGTGAGAACAATGCTCTTGTTATTGCCCTTGTATTAGCATCACTCTTTTTAGCTCACCGTTCTTAGGAAGTAGCGGAACGCACCTCAGGGATGACCGGAGGTGCGTTTTTAGTTTCATGCGCGTATGCCGGCCAATTCCCATTCGCCGCTGCCTCACATAAGGGAGGGGCGACTTGGAAATCGCCCCCACACGGCCCTCAGCGCGACACGATCAGCCGCCGCCGGATAGTCCGGTCAGTCGCGCGAATGTCCACGAAGTAAACCCCTGCCGGAAGCAAGGAACAATCCACTGCAAGCTCCGACTTCGCATTGCGATTCGAATAGACCCTCTTTCCCATCACATTCCAAATCTCGACTGAACTCGCCTCTTCGCCCGAAAGCCAGACGTTTAGTTGGCGGTCGCAGGGACTCGGGAACAGGCGAAGTTGTGGGGTGGGCGTATGATCGGCAACGCCTGCGGCAACGCATTCGCCGATGAGGATGAGCGGGATGGAATCGTTCGTGAGCGGATCGAGGAGATAGGCAGTGTCACTGTAGTGACCGGGTTTGATAGGATGGAAGGAGCAGTTCGGCGTAGTGATAAACTCAGTACATGGATACATCATTTCTATCGTGTCATCCAGGTTAAAGGGAGCTCTTACCGAGAGAAGCTTGATCTGCCGGTACTGCGCGAACGAGTCGTTACGGATGTCTATTCGAATTTCTGCAATGGAATCTGGAGCTACTGACCCGCAATAAACCGTTCCAGGCGCTGAAATCTTTCCAACGATCTTTGGATCGTATACTACGCCTTCAACTACATAGTAGGACGCTCCACCATAGAAGTGAATCGAATCGTAATATGCGAATATCTGAGGAGGACCTGCATAACAACGAGCAATATTCGACGACACGATAATTGCTACGCTGTCCGTGTATGAACCCGCCCAATACGCTTGAGTAGCAATGACATGGAACATTGTCGAGTCATACCGAAAAACCGGTGACGGAGGGTTTGGAAATCTCCTCCAATCATAGGACCCCCACTTAAACCAAGTGCTTAGGACTAACTTTGATCCAATCGGCACTCGAAAAAATTGATTATTGTATGGGCTGAACGCACCCGGGTAGCTTTGCGAATAACAATTGGCTGACAGAAGGAGAGTGATCAGAATAGAATGCAGAAACCTCATCCCGCAAATTTAGGAAATCTAATGATGCTCCGCAAGGTCAAATCTCAGTCCCCTTCAATCTCGCCGTATTTTTGCAGGACACCATTACTCGCCTGTCATGGCCTTGCTCTGTCCCTCAATGTGCCACGATCAACCGCAGCCCGATGATTCGGTCCTTCGTGCGAACTTGCGCGAAGTAAACGCCAGCAGGGAGTGCTGAGCAATCGACACTAAGCTCTGAGTTCGCTCCACGATACGAATAGACCTTCTCCCGCATCACATTCCATATCTCGATCGCACTCGCCTCTTCGCCCGAAAGCCAGACATTAAGTGTTCGATCGCAGGGATTCGGGAACATGTGGAATTGTGGGGCGGGAGGATCACCGGCAACACCGGCTGCAACCGCTTCGCCGATGAGGATGAGCGGGATAGAGTCGTTGGTGAGGGGATCGAGGAGATAGGCCGTGTCGGTGAATCGGCCTACGATGGTCGGATGAAAGGAGGCACCGGACGGAATATTAGGGCCGCCCGTCCCAGGGCCACCGCAGTGATAAGACAAGGGGATGGGATCTGCTACTTGGAATGGGCTCCTAACGTCAATTGCGGAAAATGTTCGGAAGTTGTCGAGAGAACCGGTGCCAACTTCGAATGATTGGCTTGAATCACCTCCCACCTTGACCGCACCAAAATTAATAGTACCAGAGGGCATGATTCGAGCGTGGTTTATCAAATTCGGATCGTAAAACACTCCGTTGCTAACATAGAAAATGTCTACGGGCTGACCCGCTGAATTGAAGGCACCCATACCATCGGTAGGCTGCAAACATGTTGTGGAATCAATAACGGTAATTGTAACTCCGACACCGTATCCATCGTAGTCGGCAATAAAGTCGGATGGTACTGCACTAATTCCAGGCAATCCTCGCAAATAGATGTGTTCTGGTGGAACGCCGCGGTAGAATGGCTTCTCAAATGTTGTTTGAAAGGTTACCTTGGAACCGAACGGGGCTCTGAATGCTGGCGCAAAACGCGGGTTAAAGCCGAACAGCTGCTGTGAGTTGGAATCGCTACTGAATCCTATCGCTGCCAGAATAATGAGGGCCGTCAATGTCTTATTCATGCTTCAAAGATAACACATCTCACCCCTCCTCCGCAAGGTCAATTCTCAGTCTCCTACATTCTCGCCGTATTTTTGCAGCGTATGAACCGACGAAAGCTGCTTCTCAGAATGATCGAGAATCCTCGGAACGTGCGGTTCGAGAACTTGATCCGCGTCGTGGAAGGATTCGGATTCCGTTTGGACCGGATTTTGGGCAGCCATCACATTTACAAGCTGCACGGCGTTCGGCAACTTATCAATCTTCAGAACGTTGGAGGAATACGATTTACGCTTAGAGGACGAATGAAGGACTATCACATCAATATTTTTTATAGCGACGAGGATGAGGGCTACATCGCGGATATTCCCGATCTGAAGCATTGCTCTGCGTTCGGAACAACGGCAGAACTCGCACTGAAAGAGGTAGAAGTGGCAAGGTCGGCGTGGCTTGCTGCTGCCCGGGAGAATCACATGGTCATTCCCGAACCACGGTATCGCCCAGTCATTTACCAGGTCGCAAATCTGTGAGCCCCGAACTTCTCGAAAAATACGAGCCGGTCATCGGCCTCGAAGTCCACGCGCAGATGCTGACCAAGTCGAAAGCATTCTGCTCGTGCTCGACTGAATTCGCCGCCGCGCCGAACCATAATACCTGCCCGATCTGCCTCGGACACCCCGGCACGCTGCCGGTTCTGAACGAGAACCTGCTCCGATTTATCGTCCGCATGGGGTTGGCGACAAACTGCCAAATCCGACCGCGCTCGATCTTCGCCCGCAAGAATTATTTCTATCCCGATCTTCCGAAGGGCTATCAGATTTCCCAGTATGAGACTCCGATTTGCCACGATGGATTCCTCGATGTTGAGCTGAAGGATGGCTCGCTCAAGCGCATCGGCGTCACGCGCATTCACATGGAGGAAGACGCCGGCAAGTCCATCCACGATTTCGGCGCGGAGACGCTCGTCGATCTCAACCGGGCCGGTGTGCCACTTATCGAGATCGTCAGCGAACCGGACATGCGATCGAGCGACGAAGCGTACGCGTATCTCACGACGATCAAGTCCATCGTGACCTATCTCGGTATTTGCGATGGCAATATGGAGGAAGGCTCGCTACGCTGCGATGCCAACGTCTCGGTGCGTCTGCGCGGCGCGCCGAAGTTCGGGCAAAAGGTGGAAGTTAAGAATATGAACAGCTTCCGCAACGTCCAGCGCGCGTTGGAATCCGAAATCGAACGGCAGATCGGGCTTGTAGAAGCGGGAGAACCGGTCATCCATCAGACGATGCTCTTCGATGCCAACAAAGGCGTCACCAGAGCGATGCGAACGAAGGAGGAAGCGCACGATTACCGCTACTTTCCCGAGCCTGATTTGTTGCCAGTGACAGTCAATCAAGCCTATCTCGACGAAGTGCGTGCGGAGATTCCCGAATTGCAGCGAGCCCGCCGCGATCGATTCATAGCCGACTATAAGCTGCCGATATATGATGCGGGTGTGCTGACAGCCGAAAAGTCGGTCGCCGATTTTTTCGAAACTGCGACAGTATCTCTCACTGCCAAATCTGACGAGAGTATCAAGGCGATTTCGAATTTCATCATGGGCGATGTGATGCGCCTGATGTCCGAGCGGAAGGAAAACATTCTTCAACTCAAGCTTCAGCCGCAGCACCTTTCGGAACTGGTCGGGCTCATTCAAGATAAGACGATCTCTAACAAGATCGCGAAAGACATTTTCCCCGACTTGCTCGGCAGCACCGAATCGCCGAAGCAGATCGTCGAGAAGCGAGGGCTGGTGCAAGTCACCGACACCGGCGCGTTGCGAGCAACGGTCCTTGAAATCATTTCGAAGAATCCTGGCCAACTCGGCCAATACAAGGCAGGCAAGACCAACCTCTTCGGCTTCTTTGTCGGACAGGTGATGAAGGCATCGCAAGGCAAGGCAAACCCGGAGATGGTGAATGCGTTGATGAAAGAGGAGTTGGAGAAAGCCTAATGCGCACCAAACTCATCGTCGGTAACTGGAAGATGAACGGCACTGTGAAGGAGACGCGCAAGCTGATTTTTCAGCTTGCAGTCGAGTGGGGCAAGCCATGCGAGGGCGTCGAGGTCGCTGTGTGTCCGCCGTTTACGTCACTTATTGTTGCGAAGCACGAACTCGAACTCTCCCACATCAAGCTCGGCGCGCAGAACTGCTACGTGGAACGCGAGGGTGCATTTACCGGAGAGATTTCCGCTACGATGCTGGCCGATTGCGGATGTACTTACGTCATACTCGGCCACAGCGAGCGCCGAACGCTCTTCGGCGAGACTGACGAACTCGTCTCGCGCAAGGTGGGCGCCACGCTTGAAGCCGGGATGATCCCAATTGTTTGTATTGGCGAAACCGAAAGCGAACGTAATCGCAATGATACCGAGGCAGTGTTAGCGCGTCAACTAAGTGGAAGTCTCCTTGGCGTTGGGAGTGATGCAGCGTTCGTCCTCGCTTATGAACCTGTCTGGGCGATTGGGACCGGCAAGACTGCCAGCACCGATCAGGCACAGGCGGCCCATGCATTTATTCGCGCCGAATTAGGAAAGAAGTTTGGAGCGGCCGCCGCGAACATCCAGATCTTGTATGGCGGTAGCATGAAACCCCAGAATGCGAAGGACCTGCTGGCGTGCCCGGATGTCGATGGCGGACTCATCGGCGGCGCTTCGCTCGATGCCGATCAGTTCATCGCCATCATCGAAGCAGCCGCACGGAAAGGATGAGGGATGAAGGATGAGGAATGAAGGTCTCGATTATGACCTTCATTCCTCATCCTTCATCCCTCATCCTTCATCCCTCTATTGTCCTATCAGCTTCTTATACTCATCCGCGCTGAGCAGTGCGTCGGCCTCTTTCGGGTTCGAGAGTTGAATCTTCGCGAGCCAACCTGCTCCGTAGGGATCTTTGTTCACCGTCTCCGGTGAATCATTGAGCGGCGAATTCACTTCGAGGACCTTACCGCCGACCGGCGTGTACAGATCGCTCACCGTCTTGACCGCTTCGATCGTGCCAAGCGATTCGTGCGCATTCACCGTGTGCCCCGACTTCAGATCGAGATAGATCACATCGCCCAGCTCGCCCTGCGCGTAATCGGTAATGCCAATCGTGCCGGTGGTACCCTCAGTGCGGAGCCACTCGTGGTCTTTCGTGTACTTAAGATCGTTTGGGAAGTTCATGCCGTTTGTTTCGGTGAACCCCTCCTGTTGAAGGAGGGGGAAAGGGGGTGGTTGATTCTGCCGCGCTAAACGGCGCGCGCCGAAGGATTGTTTCGCTCGGCGAGAGAATCCGGTGGCACACGAACCGTTCTGGCCTTTAGACCAGGTGCATAGTACCCCGGAGCGATTCGATTGCAGCCGGCGGGGAGTTTGGCCGGGACTTGCAAGATCCACGCTGTGTGGAGGGAAGCGCCGCTTCCCTCTTTTGATTCGCCAGTCGCTCTCTGGTGAAGCCGTCACGGAAGCAGCGCTTCCGTACACACATCGGGAGTATTGCTGGGTGCACAAGACTCATGCTGTGTGGAGGGAAGCGCTGCTTCCCTCATCCTTTCCATGCTTTCTTCGTCTCACTCGAAGCCGTGGAGATCGGGACTTAGATAGCTGTGTGGATACTCTTGCCACCGTTTGCATAGCCCGGCATTCACGGGATTGTTCAGCACATACCAGATGACATTGCCGAACCGACCAAGCCGGACCACATGATCGTATCCCTCATGCAGCCAGAAGTCGCCGCGCCGCGCGAGCACCTTATTGCACGCGACAGCCGTGAATGATTTCATTTGCTGAAGCACACGATCCAGTGGCACGTCGCCCGTGAGCGTGACGACCATGTGGACATGGTTCGACATGATCGCATAAGCATGGAGATCGTACTCCGATTTGTCTCGATGATGGATCGCCTCCTTCACAAGTGCCGCGATGCGCTCCTCGCGCAACCAGTGTGGGCCGGACTTCACAGTGTCAAGGATTCGGTCATACTCCAGAAATTGTCGCTTCAGCAGAAGCATCGCGAGCCGTTCGTCGTCCTTTGGTTCTGAACCGGCAAGCCTGAACGTCAGGAAGTATGGGCGGTCGTTGGGGAGGTAGTGAGGGAGGTCGCCTCGGTAAAATGGTTTGGTCTCACGCATGATACAAAAATACGAATCACGGAAGTCCGCCGCGGCGGGCTTCCGTGCATACAGGCTGGAGTCATACCACTTAGGTGAGACTCATGCTGTGTGGAGGGAAGCGCCGCTTCCCTCTTTTGATTTGTCAGGCGCTCTCAGGTGAAGCCTTCACGGAAGCAGCGCTTCCGTGCACACATCGGGAGTATGTGTGAGTGGGAGGAATGACGTGCGAGGCACGTGCCTACGATTATTTGCAGAATTCATTGAAAATATGCGATGCCGGATGTATCGAACAACGTTATATTAGGTGGAGGGGGTCCTCTTCGTCAATTACGAATTACGAATGACGAATTGGGCTCAATATCGCTTATTGGCAATATAAAGCGCATAGCTATCTAGAAGACACCGCGACTATTTCATGAACCGCAAACAAAAACGTAATATAAAATTATATAGCGTGTCTGATGGACACTGTGAGAATCGCGAGAATGGAGAGGGCGTTCATTAAATGACAATTCAAAAGAGAGAAAGTGACTGCTCTGTGAAAGGCACGATTGCGAAATTAGCGCGTTTAAGGCACAATTAATGAACCTCAAACGAACGAACGGCTGAAAACTAATGCCGGTACTGCAATCCGATACGGGCGCCGAAGGTGGTCAGGTGCCAGTCCAAATCCTGGACGGCGTTGAAGAACGGGAGGTTCATATATGCTCCCGCCAGGAGCGCGATATTCTGGCTGAGCTTGAACTGAAGCCCCGGCGAGAGTTCGAGCGCAATGTGAAAGGTCGTGGGATGCGGCAACGAGCCGCTGGTAACCGTGCGGTCCTGCGTGCCGGTGCTGCGCCCAGTGGAATCGACCAGCGTGGCCGGGAAAGCGATATGGCTCGTCTCGACGTAGGAACCGGAGATCAGGAATCCGGCAGAGAGACCGGCATAGAGATAGATCTGCTCGGGGACCGCGTAATAGTAGATACCGCCATTGACGGTCAGGTATGTAAGCGAGGCTTCCGTTGCGAACTGCTCGATGAGCTTGGACTTGCGAGAACCTGCGGTATCGCCGTAGAGGATGGAATCGGTAACAAACGTGGAGTGCGTACCAATGGCTGCTCCGGTGAAGTTCGCAAAGCCGATACCTCCGGCAAGTTGCATCTCTTTATCGAGCGGATAAATGTAAAGGCCCTCGAAACCACCACTCAGCCGAGTGCTGAACTGATCGAAGGTGCTCGGGCCCTTCAGGTACGATGGTGTCGGAAAGGAGACATCGGAAAGTGTGAAGGATGGCGTCGTGATGAACTGAGCGGTCCAGGAGCGGCAACTGGGGCAGATGTTCTCGCGGCCTTCCCGGAGCGTATAGGACCACTGGTGGCCCGTCTGAGTTCGGCAAATGATCCAATAGGATACATTGCCTGCCACATCGGCCATGCGAAAGCTGATGAAGCCACAGGATCCGGTATCCTGAACGCGAAACGCAAGTGGCACCTCTGGAGCGCCAGGATCGAACTTCGGGACCGATACCGGCGAGCGGAAATTATCACTATCGATTACAGTGATCTTCGCGAGTCCGCCATCGAAGAGGCGATCATCGCGAGCGATCAGTTGAAGCGAGAGCGACGCGTCATCGGAAATGAGTTCGAGGATCGGCCGCATGGTATCGGCAACAATCGGGACGGTTTCGACTAACTGGCCACCGCAATTACCATAGGAATCGTAGTTCTCGCCAAGCACACCGAAGCCATAGGAGTAGAGTCCGAATGGACGATCACAGGAGACCGTATGAGGGCCATATCCAATCTCTACCTGAGCAATACCATAACGGGAGATTCCGATGGTTTTGAACAGTCGAAGCGGAACCGTACGACCATCCAATCGGAGCGAAGACTCAGCATCGAGCGGTACGACCAGGTTGATGTAATGGTACCACTGACCTTCGATAGGCGTTGCGAACCGATAGTAATTCAGAAATTGCTCCGTCGGCGTGACGAGCAGCATAAACGGATCTCCGACTTTGATCGAATCCGCATTGGAACTCTGTGCGTATTCCGCAACAAGCACCGGCGCGCTGGCCGTGACGAAAGAATTATTGCGAAGATGATTGTTCTCATAAAATTGACCGGCCTGAAGCCGGGCAACGAGTTGATTATCGAGAAACACTTGTGTGTTATCCTCGCTGGCCACCACGCGGATGACGTATTCGGTTTTGCTTTCGAATCGACCGACGTAGAACTGCCGGCCCCAGCTTGGAATTGGCGGCTCCATTTCGAGGAGTTGATCGCAAAACTGTACCTCCGGAGGCACCTGCGCGCAGCTATGACCGACAAAGAAACTGATGGGCTTCGTGGCAGTTACCAGCGTTCCTGTGAGATCCCTCGTTTTCTTTCCAAGCCCAGGATCTCCATGGACCATATAGGTATCGCCTTGATTCAGCTCGAGGGAATAGGTTTCACCAGCGCGGTGTCCCCCGCGAGTATCATCGGTCAGCGAAATGTTGACGATCGTATGGTCTTCTGTTCCGACAATAGTGAACTCGGTTGCAAAGCCCTGGGCACCAACGTTCGCAAGCGGGTAATATCCCACCGCGCGATAGGTCGTGCCGAGCCGGTTCGTCGGGAATGCAACGTATGTATCGGTGCTGGCCTTGCGGTGAGAGAGTCCAAAGACCGCCACATCGTTATCGGACATGACGTGCACGCCAAGTTTGCGGATTTTTTCGCTCTCGAGTATTTGCACTTGACTGTCAATCGCGAATTGCCGGATTTCACCAGCGTTGATGTGCTGGCGGATGGTGTCGTGAAACTCCGGAACCACGACGGTGACATTGGAGGCTTTATCACCGGTAATAAAGAGCGTAAGTTGAATTTCGGTGCCTTGCTCGAAGATTGCATTTTTCGGAAAGGCGAGCCAAAAATCTTTTCCGCGATTATCGCCAACGACCACTCGTTCGGATGACTGCGAATAGGCCGTACCAGCCATCAGGCAGGTCAGCAACATGGAGAGAAATAGCTGGCGACGATGGAGCACTGTCAGTGAACGATCAGGAAGCGTGAGTTATCGACGACATCTTCTGCGCCGGACTCTGTAAAGGTGGTTAGACGAATAAAATAGGTACCGCTCGAGAGTCTGTTCGCAGGAATGGTGAAGGTATGAAGACCATGCTGGGTCAGTTGTTTCGGCTGAAGCTCGACCATGAAGCGATTGGCGATGTCGAATACCCGGCAGGTCAGCGTTTCATTCTGATGATTGTAGAACTGAACGGTAATCTGATCGCCGACTTTTGCCGGCGATGGAAACGTTTGGATGAGATAGGATCCCCAGCGTGGCCGAAGCGTCCCGCTGGTGGCGGAATCCTGGGAGCCCCCGTTGGCCTGTGCGTGCGCGATTCCCGTAATGCAAATGAGCGCAATGAGAAGCAACCCGACTTTGGAAAAATAGCACATGACTTGTGGTAACACGCACATGGAATGGTACGCTCCGTGTGACGGCATCAATCACAGGGCATATTTTTTGCGCTTTCGCCATAGTGTCGCGCTATCGATCTTTAAAACTCGGGCCGCTTCTTCCAGGCTTGCCGTTCTTGCGATAACCCTGGCAATATGATCTCGTTCAACTTCCTCAAGCGATTTCAGGCTGTCCGAGACACCCAACTGTTCCCCAACCAAGTTAGAGAATCCATCGGCCCGATCCTGCCTCGCGATATGAGTTGGTAGGTCCTGGAGTTCGATAGTGCCTCGAGGCCCCGCCAGAATTGCAGCGCGCAGCATGGCATGCTCCAACTCACGAACATTGCCACGCCAATCGTATTCGAGCAGCGCGGTCTGAACTGCTTCCGAAAGGTGAGGCAGCATGGCTTCCGTTGAACTTGAACGAACGGCATCCGATAGGAACCGCTCGGCCAGTGGAAGTATATCCTCTTTGCGAATTCTAAGCGGAGGTATCAGCAACCGGACGCCGCTCAAGCGATAGAAGAGATCTTCCCGAATTACCCCTCGCTCGATCGATTCCTCCAAATTTCTATTTGTGGCTGCGATGATGCGCACATCTGCATGGCGAGTCTCATTTTCGCCAACCCGCTGGTACTCTCGGCTCTGTAGGAAGCGCAACAGCTTGGCCTGCATGGCGATTGGCATCTCGCCAACCTCGTCGAGAAAGAGTGTTCCGCCGTCGGCAGCTTCCACTCTTCCCTGCCGGTCTCTGAGCGCACCGGTAAATGAGCCTTTGACATGCCCGAACAGTTCGCTTTCAATAAGTTCAGATGAGAGGGCTGCGCAGTTGACTTTGACCAGTGGCTTCGAGGCACGATCGCTCCGAGCATGAATGAAGTTCGCAACCAACTCCTTTCCCGTGCCGGTCTCCCCCTCAATGAGCACTGTGAGTTGAGATGGCGCCACGCGCTCGGCCATGCGGAGGACTCCGAGATACACCGGATTTTCAGTGATGATCTCATGCTCGGCTTGTGAGCGAAGTTGAATCCGATGCGACTGCATCACGCGATCGGCAAACTGGGTCAACTCTCGCAATTCAAAGGGCTTTTGGAGGTAATCGAACGCCCCTTGCTTCATTGCGCTTACAGCGGTCTCAACGGTCCCATGCGCCGTGATGATCACCACCGTGAGATCAGGCTGACGCCGCTTCAACTCCTGCATGAGGACAATTCCATTCATCGGAAACATCATCAGGTCAATGAATGCCAGATCGAATGGCTTCTCCCCAAAAATATCACGGTCGGCCTCCTTCAGTGCCAGTTCGGCTTCTTCGAAAGCGGTGACCTCATAGCCTGCCGCACGAAGGCCAATCGTCATCGTCTTCAGAATGTGCGGTTCATCATCAACGATTAGTATTCTCCCATTCATACCTGTTGTTCCGCTGACTCCTTTACTCGGCGAACATGCAGTTGGACAGTGAAGGTGCTGCCCTTTCCGGGGGCACTCTCCACTGCCACCGAACCATTATAGCGGTCAGCAATTTCACGTACAATCGCCAGACCGAGTCCGACCGAGCCCGGAGTGCTCATGTCCCGATGTTTAATCTGGAAAAACTTCTCGAAAATGCGAGCACGATCTTCCGGAGCGATACCGACGCCGGTATCGCGAACTTCAAGCACGATGCAGCCAACGTGCGCCTGCCACTCAACCGAAACAGATACTTCACCTCCAGCGGGAGTATACTTGAGCGCGTTCGAAAGTAAGTTCGCGAGAATGCTCGTCAAGTCCTCCCGCGCTATTTCAAAGCGGCCCTCGGGTGCCCGATGATGCATAAGATGGACGTGACGTTCATTGTACTGTGGCTGCATCGAACGGACCAGTTGCTCCACCGTTTCTGCAAGGTCTATCTCTTCTTTCGCTTCCCCTTCCTTTGCACTCTCCAAACGCGCCAGCATTAGCAGGTCACGGATGAGCTTCGAAAGCCGTTTTGCATCATGCTTCGATGTCTCGATGATGTCACGCTGCTCCGGGTTGATCGAGCCAACCAACTCATCTCCAAGTATATCAAGCGACATCGTCATGGAAGTAAGCGGTGTGCGGAATTCATGCGAGACTTTTGCAATGAAGTCGGACTTCATCTGGTCGAGCCGCTTGAAATGGGTAATATCAGTGAACAATACGAGTACACCGGCGAGCGGCGACTGCGAGCCAGCGGCCACAATTCTGGCGACCCGAATCCTAAAATATCGCCGCCAACTCTCCCGCGCGATCTCCACAATGGGTGGCTGCGAAGTCAGCATTAGTTCAGACTCGTCTTTTCGAGCGCCATGCAGAGAACGTGCAGCATATTCGAGTGCCTGCTCGATATCTTTGAGTACTTTAGGATTGCTGAATAGACTCCGAAGAGATTCTCCGAGCGCCAATTGCTCCGAGCGTCCAGTAATCGTTTCAGCAGCCTTATTCATCAGAATGAGTTTGCCGCCGGCATCGAACAATAGTAGCGGATCATCGATAGACTCGATGATCGCTTCCGACTTCTGTTTCTCCCGAACAATCTCGCTGACATTCATTGCCTCAAACTCGCGAAGGCGTTCGGTCAGCCTGTTGAATTCGAATCCGAGGTCGCTGATCTCGTCCGCGCCACGAATTGGCACGTGAGCTTCTAGGTGCCCGGCACGAAGCTCCTTGACTCGATCGGTCAGGTCCATCAGAGGCCTGACGGTTCGCCGCGATATTTCATAGCTACCGGCAATACCGACGAGTAGCGCGATTGCCGCTACCAGGATCACACCGAGCGTGGCACCGCGCGCGCGCGCCTTTTCCTGACTCTTTGCCGATTCGAACGCATTGAAGTTCAAATCTTGAAGCGAGATATTCTTCCCCTTCAACGTGTCGATCTCATGTTCGAGTGTATCTTCATAGAACCGTCGGGCTTTCGGTGGATCGTGTAAGGCCAATGTGTAAAAATAATCGAGATGACCTTTGTATTCGCTCCAGCGGACTTCGATATCATTGAGCAATGGTGATGCGGAGTCCTGGGCATCGGTGGCGGTCCACGCTTTGGTGAGAGCATAGTAGAAATGCGCGGGCTCTTCGACCATGGCGGGTCCGGCATCGGCGGTATCGGCAGCAAGCATCCGAAGCTCGGCCTGATCGATCCGCACGAGACTCTCATACATGCTGCTGGCAGCGAGGCTCTGCTCGGCATTCTTTTCGAGCGAGGCACTGGTCACGTCCGCCAGTGAGGCGAGGGAATAGATTGCATAGCCCGCCAAGCCCGCGAGTAACATCAGGATAAACAAGAAGCCCGCGAAGACCCTCGCGCGGAGCGTTGTGAACATATTATCTCGAACCGCAGGGGACTGGGAATATATTCCCGCTCTTACGCAACTGCTACCTCTTTGTCCATCAATGAAGGGAGTGCATTCGAGTAGATCTCGAATAAATCCAGAATCGCTTCATCAATTATTTCGCCAATGACGAGCCGGTCCCCTTGAACAGTCCCTATCTGGGAAGCTCTCAATGAATGTTTGGTCGCAATCGCCTGAATCGCCGCAACATTCTCGGGATCAGCAGAAAGGATCACACGCCCTTGGCGCTCTGCAAACAGAATCGCATCTCTGCGAACAGTGCCTTCGTGCGGATTTCCAATCTTCGCGCCAAGCGGCTGCTCGGTGCCCTGCGCGAAGCAGCATTCGGCAAGCGCGACTGCGAATCCACCTTCGCTAATATCATGCGCAGAATGGATCAGCGATGCCTCAGAGAGCTCGATCAAGGACCGAATAAGCTCGGCTTCTTGCGCAACATCACAATCAGGCCCGGCGCCGGTAACCAATCCCGTGCGCTGATAGAGATACTCGCTACCGCCAAGACCATCGCTTATATTCTTTGATCCCGCTACTGAGAGTAAAATGATGGCATCGCCTTCGTGTTTGAAATCACTCGATACGACTTTTGTAATATCCTCGATAAGTCCGATCATGCCAATAGTAGGCGTGGGGAAGATCGCTCCTTCGGGGCTCTCATTATAAAAACTCACATTGCCACCCGTCACCGGAGTGCCGAGTACACGACACGCATCGCCCATTCCGCGAATCGCTTCTTTGAATTGCCAATAAACTTCTGGATCATACGGATTGCCAAAGTTGAGGCAATTCGTAACGCCAATTGGGGTCGCACCGGTGCATGCGATGTTCCGAGCCGCCTCCACAACAGCGGTCACAGTACCGCGATATGGATCGAGCCGGACGTAGCGCGAATTGCAGTCGGTCTTCATCGCCAGCCCTTTTGTAGTCCCCTTCACACGTACGATCGCCGCATCACTCCCAGTCAGGTAGAGTGAGTTTGTGCGGACCATCGAATCATACTGCTCGTAGATCCATCGCTTTGAAGCGATGGATGGCACGCCAAGTAGAGTACGGAGCACCGCACCGGCATCTTCCACATCGGAGAGTTGGATGGGATCGAATTTACGAGTCTCGGTCAGGTATTTCGGTTCGTGAGAATCCCGATAATAAACTGGAGTCATATCGCCGCCGAGCGCGAGCGCCTTCGCAGGAATATCGGCAACGCGCTCGCCCAAATAGTCGATCACCACGTTGCCAGTATCGGTGACTGTGCCAATGATCTCCGCCTGTAGGTCCCACTTATCGAAAATCGCTTTGGTCGCAGCAACATCCTCCGGCTCTACGACAACGAGCATTCGCTCCTGCGACTCTGAAAGCATGATCTCGAATGCCGACATGCCGGTCTCGCGGAGCGGCACGCGGTTAAGATCGATCATCATGCCAGTTCCGGCCTTGGCGCTCATCTCGGATGTGCAGCAACTAATGCCGGCCGCACCCATGTCCTGCATGCCTACGACAACACCAGCTGCAATTGCTTCGAGTGTTGCTTCCAGAAGCAGCTTCTCCGCAAAAGGATCTCCAACTTGCACCGTGGGTCGGAGCGACTCGGCGGCCTCGCTGAAGACTGCACTCGCCAGAAGACTCGCTCCATGGATGCCGTCGCGTCCCGTGCGAGAGCCAACCAGCATGACGAGATTGCCAATGCCTTCGGCCGACGCGCTAACCGTCTTGCCATGCTCCACAATGCCAACGGCCATTGCGTTGACGAGGGGATTTCCTTGATAGCACTTATCAAAGTATACTTCGCCCGCGACAGTCGGCACACCAAACGAATTGCCGTAATCGGATATGCCATGCACCACGCCACGCAGTAGAAACTTCGTGCGGTCCGAAAGTTCGCCGGTAAGTTCTCCGAATCGCAGTGAATTCAAAGCCGCGATGGGCCGTGCGCCCATCGTGAAAATATCCCGAAGAATGCCTCCAACGCCAGTGGCGGCACCTTCATACGGAACAACGGCCGAAGGATGGTTGTGGGATTCGATCTTGAACGCGACGGCAAGTCCATCGCCAATATCGACGAGCCCGGCATTTTCTTCACCAGCTTCAACAAGCAAGCGTCCACCTTTGCGAGGCAGTGTCTTGAGTTGAGCGATCGAGTTCTTGTACGAACAATGCTCGCTCCACATGACGGAAAAGATGCCTAGTTCGGTATAGGTCGGCACCCGGCCACCGAGGATCGAAACGATCTCGGCGAATTCCTCTTTGAGGAGGCCCAATTCAATGGCAATGCGTTCGGCTTGTTCAAGACTTGTTATCGGTGGCTGCATGACTGCACAACAATCAGCAAGTCACATAAGTCCAAAATTTTGCAGCAGTCACGTCGGGTGCAAAATATTTCGGACCAAGATGAACACATTCCAGAATCCGACCAGGAGTACACCATACAGCGTGGCATTGACGGCCAGATTGAGTTTGGCATGCCGCATGAGCGACGTGCGCCCCATCATTCCTCGCCAGTTACAGGCTGAGCAACGATAGGGGTATGCGAATGGCGCGATGACGGCCAAAAACGTCTCGTGCGAGGATCGACGGTGCGATGGGCTCAGTGTGCCCAACGACATACAGACTGGACATTGTCGAGCAGTCATGGAGGTAGGCAATATACGTGGCAAACTAACTATTTTGGGGGCTCCCTGTAAATTGCACTCGAGCGCTTTTCCGTTCCAGGTGTTTTGCCACTGCAGCAAAGGCCGGGAGTACTAACATTTCCTTTCGCGCGGATTCCTCTTTGCGAACCGCTTCGGAGAATTCCGTCTCGACGAAGGCGGTTGAGAAATCACCGCTCCGAAACGTAGCATTTTGCATGGCGAAGAGACCGAAGGGAATTGTTGTGGAGACTCCCACGACACGCATCTCATCAAGCGCGCGCCTCATCCGCTCAATTGCCAGGGCACGGTCCGTATCCCAAACGATAAGCTTTGAGAGTAATGAATCATAGTAGCCAGAAATCTCCAGGCCATCAAACATTCCGCTATCGTTTCGGATAAAAGCGCCTGCCGGATGCCGCACATACGCGATGCGCCCCAAGCTCGGCAGAAAGTCATTCCAGACATCCTCGGCCTGAATGCGAACTTCGATCGCATGGCCGCGCTGCTCGACCTGCGTTTGAGTCCAGGTCAGTTTGGACCCTTCCGCAATCCGGAATTGCTCGCGGACCAAATCGAGTCCGGTCACAAATTCGGTCACAGGATGCTCGACTTGCAGACGAGTATTGACTTCGAGGAAATAATACTTGAGGTCTTGTCCCACCAAGAATTCGACCGTCCCAGCGCCTTCATAGTGTGCTTCCCGAATGAGCGCAATCGCAGCTTCGCCCATCTCACGTCTAAGTTGCTCGGTCATCACCGTCGAAGGTGATTCCTCGATCAGCTTCTGATGCCGGCGCTGAATGGAACATTCGCGCTCGCCCAGATGAATGACATTCCCGTGGGAATCGGCGAGAATCTGGAATTCGATGTGCCGCGGCTTCACGATATACTTCTCGATATATACGCGGTCATCGCCGAACGCCGTGCGTGCTTCACCCCGCGCGCGATCGAGACTTGCGAGCAAATCCTGTTCGCGCTCGACGAGCCGCATGCCCTTTCCGCCGCCACCGGCCGCAGCTTTGAGCAGGATGGGATACCCGATCGTGCGGGCCGCCATGATGCCCTCCTGGCTGTCGATGATTTCGGTAGCAGTGCCATCTGGCGTCGGGATGCCAAGCTTCCTCGCGAGTGCACGCGCTTTGGTCTTATCGCCAAGAAGATCGATCGCCTGCGAGTCGGGACCGATGAACTTCATCCCGAACTCCGTTACGGCATCGCTGAATGCTGCGTTCTCGCTCAAGAATCCGTAACCGGGATGGACAGCATCGGCCTTCGCCTTGCGAGCCGCAGTGAGCACCTCTTCGATATCGAGATAGGATTCGCGCGGCGGATTTCCCCGAAGCGCGAATGCCTGGTCCGCTTCGCGCACGAACAGCGCGGTTGCGTCCTGCGGTGAGTATGCGACGCTGGTACTGTATCCGCACTCATGTGCCGAGCGGATCACGCGGCGAGCGATCTCACTACGGTTGGCGATGAAAACATTCTTGATGTGCATGTCCTACTTCAACTCCACAATCGTCACTCCCGCTCCGCCTTCCTGTGGCTCGCCGTAACGGTACGTGGCGACTGACTTGTGCCCCCTCAGATGTTGATAAATTCTCTTGGCAAGCGCGCCGGTCCCGATACCATGAATAATCTCGACGCGCGCAAGACCATGCGCGACGGCCTCATCGAGAAAATGATCGACCTGAACGACCGCCTCGTCGCCGTATTGTCCTCGCAAGTCAATTCGCGGCTCAGCAGCTTGGGCAAAGTATTTGGTCGTCTGGGAGACTTCGTGCGAGTTTGCCCGCTGCTTCTCGCGAGCCACGCTGCTTGCGATCACTTCGAGCTGATCTTTTTTGGTACGCATCCGAAGCGAGCCGATTTCGATCTCGACATCATTGCCTTTAATCGAAAGCACGCGGCCAATCTGGCCGGGATTCGATCGAAGGCGAACATTCGCGCCTGCTTCGAGCACGACAGCAACATCCCCTTTTGCTGGTTTTAGCACCGGGCGGGCCGCCTCGGTGGCCTTCAGCAATTCTTTGCGTTCTTGCTCCTGCCGCATGCGTAGTGCGTGCAATTCCTCCGCGCCGCTCGGTTTCGGCTGCGCGCTCGCTTCTATGCGCGCGGCCTCCTTCGCTTCGCGGACCGCCTTCTCGATGAAGGTGTTGGCTCGGCGAAGAATTTGCTCGGCCTCGTCGGTTGCCCGGCCTTTCGCGGTCGCCCGAATGTCCTCGATCTCAGCAAGCTTGCGCTCGTAATCGACCCGCGCGATGCGCGCCTTGCCCAACTCGCGTTCGGCTTCACCTTTTCGCTCGCGAGCATCACGCTGCAGCTCATCGAGCGAGTTGACTAATTCTTCCAGGCGCGCACCTTCATCACCACGCAGGTGACGCGCGCGCTCAACAAGACCGTGTCTCAGCCCGAACCGCTCCGCGATCTCGAAGGCATGCGAACTACCCGGTACGCCAGCACGGAACCGGAACGTCGGCATCAGAGTCTCACGGCTGAACTCCATCGAACCGTTTACGGCGCCAGCGGTGCTTTCGGCAAACGCTGCGAGACGACCGTAGTGCGTGGTCGCGATCGTGAAGGCACCGATACGGGTCAGGTGTTCGAGAATACTTTCGGCGATCGCGCCGCCTTCTTCTGGTGCCGTGCCTCCGCCAATCTCATCAAAGAGCACGAGGCTCTCCCGCGTAACATTCGAGAGAATCTCGGCCAACGATTTCACGTGAGAACTAAACGTACTGAGATCGTCGGCGATCGATTGCAAGTCTCCGATCTCGACAAATACGCCCGCCATCATCGGCAGATGGCTATCCGGTTGGACGGGAATTGGGATCCCCGCTTGTGCCATCAGGACGAGCAGACCAACAGTCTTCAGTAGCACCGTCTTACCACCGGCGTTCGGTCCCGTCAGTACGAGCGTATGCCGGTCCTCATCGAGCTCGAGCGTAAGTGGTATGGCTCCCGTTGGTCCAAGCTTCTCTAACAACAGCGGATGCCTCGCATCGCGAAGTACAATCCTCCGAGACCGTCCGGCGACTTGTTCGGTCACGGTTGCCGCGTGAGCATCCATTCGAATTGCGTATGCAACTTTTGCATGGATGGAATCAAGATGGCTGGCCGCTCCAAGCGAAGCGCGTAACTGGGGAATGGCATCGCGCAAAATATCAGCAAGGCCGCGGATGATGCGGTCGATCTCGCGCTGCTCAGCAAATTCGAGCGAACGAAGTTCGTTGTTTAGCTCCAACGTCTCACTCGGTTCGATAAAGACGGTCTGTCCGGTCTGCGAGACCGAGTGGATAAATCCAGGCACGCGCCGTTTGTGCTCAACCTTGAGCGGAATGACATAGCGGCCTTCGCGCTGCGTGATGATTGCATCCTGTACGTACTCGCCTTCGGCAAGTTTGCGAAGGATCGAACTTAGCCGAGATCGAAGATGCTCGCCAGTTTGCAGAATCTCTCGGCGGATACGACCAAGGTCGGGACTGGCGGAATCGCGGACTGTCCCGTCATCCGCAAAGACCCGATCGAAATGCAGCTCGAGAATGCGATCGTCGAAGAGCTTGATCGCCGTCTTCCATATCTCTGGCGTCTCTTTTGCCCGATGCGAAAAGTACTCGCGAATACTTCGCATTGCCTTCATCGCCGCGAGCACGCGGAAGGCTTCTTCCACATACATCGTGCTTCCCTCTATCTCGAGTTTGCGGAGAGTGCCCGAAATATCCGTCAGTCCACCGAAGCCCGGACTCTCTCCGGCAATCACAAACGCGCGAAGCTCGTTGATCTCGGTCAGCGATCGATCGATGGCAATAATATCCATCTTCGGCAACAGTTCGCGGACGAGTGCCTGCTTACCAAGGGCCGTCTGTGTCAGGCGCGCATGCGAAGTCCAAATCTTTGCGAAATCAAGTTCTCGAGCCGCCGCACGAAAGGGTTTTGGCACGGCATGGAGGAATTCCTCGGCCATGCGCTCGAGCATCTGGCGAGATTCCTCTATGAGTAATTCGTCTTCGGTCGGTTCCTGATGAGTCGTCATTCGCGCGGTGGAAACACGAACGGACGCAAACGAATCGCACCGAGTCCGAACTTCTTTCAGACTTTCTCCCTTCTTTGACCGTATATTAAAAGATGCTGCTTCGAACTGCAATCGTTCTCGTCCTTCTCTCAAGCGTCATTGGCCGCGCGCATGGACAGCATTCGATCAAATGCCTGACGCCACACCAGGTACTCAATCCGAAGTCAGCAAAGCTGTTGTCCGTATTTCCAACAGGTTTTCGTGATTCGATTTTCTCACCCTCGGGCCGTTTCCTGATCCATTACAATGCCAACGCAAGCAATGCCGATAGCATAACGGCACCCGATTATGTAGAACGCGCTCGCGTAGAATTAGATAGTGCATACAATTTTGAGATTGACCAACTCGGTTACCCGCAGCCGGCATTCACGCGAGGCGCGCACTACGACATCTTTCTTTCTCCGCTTCATCTGATCCTTAGTCCGCCATATGGTGCGACTTATGTGCTCGCTGAGAATCCACTCCCAGCATCGCCGAGTGGTAACGAGCGCCGAAGGTCGTACATCGTCATTGACAACGCATTTACCGACGTAGCGTATTACACCAAGGGCTTTGACGCATTGCGTATTACGATCTTCCACGAATTCTTCCATCTTGTGCAGTTCGCGGATTATGGCTGGCCAACACAGGAAGATGTTTACTTCCAGGAGTTGTCCAGTGTGTGGATGGAGTGGCTTTCTACACCAGGCGTGAAAGACTATCTTCAATATGCTGGAAGCTACATGCATACCATCGATCTTCCCTTCGATCGATCGCCGGATCTCGGAATTTACGGAGAGTATCTCTGGGACGCATATCTGACGCATCGCTTCGATACATCCATCGTCAAAGAGATTTGGGCGAATTACCGCGATGCCACATCAGACCCAATCACAGCATTCGGTCTCGCACTGGAACATCATGGCTCCTCATGGTGCCCGGAGTATGAACAGTTCGGCGCAGCTCTCGCGCAGTCAGGACGACGCTACACTGGGGCTTCGTTCCTCCCGGACGCGACGGTGCTCCCGCTGGATACACTGCCCATCCACGTGTTGCCTCACGACTCCACCTGGTCCTTCGTGAGCCTTGCACTGTCGCTGCAATTCCCGGAATTCGGATTGGGCGCGGATACCTGCGTCGCTGTTATTTCGCGTGACACCGATCGCAGTTTGCAGGACAATGGCTCGTTTGTGTTTTTCGTCAGCGGGAACGAGAAGCTGACGGTGGATCATCCGGAGGCATATTGCGATACAGAACTGTGCTCGACGCCGCTCGTCGCTGGTCCCGACGTATTTCCAAATCCGCTCGTCGTTCGGTCATCGGAGGACTTCGCCTACATTCTCGCGTCGACAAATGCGCGACAGCCCGTTTCGACGGTACTTGATGTGTACTCACTCGGACAAGTCCTGGTTCGTCATACCGATATGGGCAATCGTGCCATTCCAGTTCGCGAAACCTGGAATGCCACCTGGGATGGCCGCGACGATCTCGGCCACACAGTCCAAAGCGGTGAGTATATCTACAAGCTCAGAGTCGATGGCGCGCTAAAGGTCGGGAAGATTGTCGTGGTCCGGAAATAGAACTGGGATGTGTGGGATGATGAGGGATGCCTGGGATTTGGGATTCTGGGATAGGCAATTCTCGATGCCTCCGGAATGATAGCACTTCACTGCTGTTTCGATTGGTGATGAAGATGATGGCTGGGATCGGATGTCTGGCGGTGTTAATTGTCACGGGGAAGGTTCAGGGACAGGTGGCTTCGGACTCCTCCGCATTCTTTTATTGCGAACCGATTAGTTCGGGATGCTCAATGGAGGTTAGTGTCTCGTTTAAGAATAACGTGGTCAATACATTTACAGAATCGCCATCCCTTACTGTCGGAGTGAATGATAGAACGGGGACTGTGACTCTTGATACCATACATCAGCTTATGAAGGGGCTCGTTCTATACAAACATGTCAGCCTGCAACAGCCACTGGACCCACATGGGGGGATCCTCTCTTACGGTATTCAAGTGTTTTTCGATGACATACCCTACCAGGAATCATTCGGCAACATCGTGGCAATTGGTCGTTTTCGTACAAGGGACAGTTCGCCGGTGAGTACGGAAATTTCGGCGCAGTCTATCAGGAAAGTGGATACTGCAGTTCGGATCTGGCGGGCAATGACAGCGTTTATTTACTGGTGAGAAGCCCATCGCTCGGCGTTCGCAATGTTGGCATTTGTCTTGTGCGGCTAACATTGAGCGATGCATCGACGATCGCTTTCGAGAAGTCACACGCTTGGAGAACACTTGAGATTCTTAACCTAATTGGGCGCAATGTTGGAGGATTTCCGATTCCTCCAGACTGCGAGCAAATTCAAATCCGCATTGCAGACCTTCCTCCCGGCTGCTACTTCGCCCGTATCGGCAATCAGTTTGCGAAGTTCGTGGTCCCGCCGAGATAGGACATGAACAGCGGAATGATTAATAGATGCAAAGCGATTTGAAACTCCATGAACAAAGCTTCCGTATTTCTGCTGCTCATACTTTCCATCCCATTCGTGCCGCCCCGCTCGATGGCGCAAACGGACAGCCTTCACATCCACTTTCGGTTGCAGGGTGCCACAACATACTACTCCTTTCAGACGACGATAGCCGCCCCAGGTGGGCCTTATAGCGGTTCGACTCACAGTGGCAGCATTAACACCGATCTCGACACCAGATTCGTTTTACCGAGAACGAATAGTGTTTGCCTTAATTGCGGCGACGTCAATGGACTGTCCTTTACGATCGACCCTGTTAACAGGCAAATCACCGGACTCCTAGTGAAGTATCAAATGGTCGAGTATATGGGCTATGGTGTTACCGTAACTAACTACCAGATCCAGTTTCCGGCGCTCGCGTATACCGAGCAGGGCTCCAAAATCAACGCTGGCAGCCAATACTGCAAAGCTACTTCCGACACTTTGTGGGCTATGTATGAATCCTCCACTCCGAATGGCATGGAGACGGGGTCATGGGGGCTTCGAAGCACGCCGACGGATAGTCTTGGCCTTGAAATCATCACGACGCCGGGTTCGGCGGATGTTAACGCGGCCATTGCAGCGCCAAATCAGAGCCTTGCAGTTTGGAGTGATGTGGTGGGCAATTCCCTTCAAGTCCTGCTCCCGAGCAGTGCGACTGCTGAAGAACTCGATTTGATCGACATGATGGGCCGAACTGTTTTGCGGCTCCGTGTCCCGCCAGGCAATTCGGAGCTTGACGTCTCGTTAGCGCAGATTCCCTCCGGTTGTTACTTCGCCCGTATGGGCACGCAGGTGGCGAAGTTCGTGGTTCCGCTCCGGTAACCGGGAATGGATTCCATTCCCTTGACCGAGTTCTTCCGTAAATTTGCCTCCCGGGCGGTGGAACGTCCTGAGCTTCGGCCTGTTTTCGTGCGTCTCACTGCAATCTCGCACTGAAAAAGTACCGAAAATAGCAGAATTTTAAGCATTCATGGCGACAACGAATGATTTTAGGGTAGGCGCAGTCCTGAAGATGGACGGCGAACTCTACTCAATTGAAGAATACACGCACCGGACGCCGGGCAACCTGCGGGCTTTCGTGCAGGCGAAAATGCGAAACATGAAGACCCTGAACCTGAAGGAAGTCCGCTTCCGATCGGGCGAGGAAGTCGAGATGATCCGCATGGAAAAGAAGCCGATGCAGTTTCTCTATCGCGACGGCACCGATTTCGTCTTCATGGATAATACCACCTACGAGCAGATGAACGTGCCGGAGAAGCTCGTCGGCGCTGGCTCGAAATTCCTGAAGGAATCGGATTCCTGCGATATTCTCTTCGCGGAAGACGGGACGATCGTCGCAATTGAGCCACCAAACTTCGCGATCCTTGCAATCGCACGGACCGACCCTGGCATGCGCGGCGACACAGCAACGGGCGGCACAAAGGTCGCGGTTCTCGAAACCGGCGCTTCCGTGAACGTGCCGCTGTTCTTGAACGAGGGCGACAAAGTTCGCGTGGACACGCGTACGGGCGAATATCTTGAACGAGTTAAGAATTAAGGATTAAGAATGAAGAGTTAGCCGATTCGAGCAGATCGAATCGCAACGCCTCATCTGGAATTCGTAATTCGTCATTCGTAATTCGTAATTCGTAATTGAAATGGATTTATCATATTTAGAACAGCTCATTAAAATCTTCGAATCGAGTACGCTCACCGAGCTCGAGATCGATGAAGAAGGCTCGCGCGTGACACTGGGTCGCGCGAAGGAACCAGCGAGCACCATGTTCGCGATGCCTCCGATGGGTTCGCCTATGATGGGCTACCAGATGCCGCAGCAACAAGTGAGCTCGGGGGCCACCACCGAGCCCCTCGCACCGGCAGCACCAACGGCCAAGACGCATGAGGTAAAATCACCGATCGTCGGCACGTTCTATCGTGCGCCTGCACCGGACGCCGATTCCTACGTGCAAGTTGGGCAGCATGTCGATACCGGCACAACTCTTTGCATCGTCGAAGCAATGAAGCTGATGAATGAAATCGAAAGCGATGCCGCCGGTAAGGTCATCAAGATTTTGGTTGAGAACGGCTCGCCGGTCGAATACGGACAGCCGCTCTTTGTGCTGGAGGTCGAGTAATTGTTCTCAAAAATTCTCATCGCCAATCGTGGCGAAATTGCGCTCCGCATCATCCGCACCTGCCGCGAGATGGGCGTCAAAACCGTTGCCGTTTATTCCGAAGCGGATAAGCATTCTTTACACGTCAAGTTTGCGGATGAAGCCGTTTGCATCGGTCCGCCACCGGGCCGCGAAAGCTACCTGAATATTCCGCGCATCATCAGCGCCGCACATCTTACTGGCGCAGAAGCGATCCATCCCGGCTATGGCTTCCTCGCAGAGAATGCCGAGTTCTCCGATATCTGCGCTGCCAGTGGATTCACTTTCATTGGCCCCAAGCCCGAAATGATCGAGGCAATGGGTGATAAGGCCCGCGCAAAGGACACGATGAAAGCCGCCGGCGTGCCGGTGGTGCAAGGCTCAGACGGCGTCATCAAGGATGTCGATGAAGCGCGCCAAGTTGCCGAGATGATTGGATTCCCCGTGATTATTAAAGCCGTCGCCGGGGGCGGTGGACGCGGAATGCGTATCGTGCACAACATCGACGAGCTTGCGCAGAATGTCGTCATGGCGCAGACCGAAGCGGCCGCGGCATTCAACAACGGCGATGTCTATATCGAAAAGTACATCGATCGGCCACGGCACATCGAGATTCAAGTCTTCGGCGATACCCACGGCACGGTCGTCCATTACAATGAGCGCGAATGCTCGATCCAGCGCCGGCATCAGAAGCTCCTCGAAGAGTCTCCTTCACCAGTAGTGAGCGAGGCAACGAGAACTGCCATGGGTGCGGCCTCTATTAAGGGTGCATCGAGTGTTGGATATGTCGGCGCCGGTACGATTGAATTCCTGCTCGACAAGGACAACAACTTTTACTTCATGGAGATGAATACTCGCATTCAGGTCGAGCATCCCGTGACCGAGCAGGTGATCGGACTCGACTTGATTCGCCAGCAACTCCATGTCGCTGCCGGTGGAAGGCTCTCGAAGCGCCCGCGCAAGCCCGAAGGTCACGCGATCGAGTGCCGTATTAATGCCGAGGACCCGGAGAAAGATTTTCGTCCATCACCAGGACAGATCACGAGTTTCCATGCACCGGGCGGATATGGCGTCCGGTTGGATTCGCATGTCTATTCCGGCTATCACATCCCTCCCTATTACGACTCGTTGATCGGCAAGCTCATTACCTTCGGCGCTGACCGTGCCGAAGCAATCGAGCGAATGGCTTCCTGCCTGGACGAGATGGTTGTCGAGGGAATAAAGACCACGATCCCCTTTCACCGCGCCCTCATGCGCGACGAGCGCTTCCGCGCCGGCGAGTTCGATACGCACTTCCTCGAGAGCTTCAACTGGAAGCAGCCGACCTAAAATCGGTTGTGGCTCGAAATTCCATTTTCACGAATTTATTCAAAAGGTGCGCGGTGAGTTGGAACACGCCGGCACATGGCCTACTCGCGCCCCGCCCTTACCTTCACTAATTGTTCATGATGCAAACCCAGGAGTGTTGAGTCTTGCGACTCTTTCTCCGCCCACGTCTTTGTGTCATCACCAGTTTTAAGTGAGACGATACGGAGGGCAACGTTCAGCTTCTCGGTCTTACCGGCATTCTCGCGTTCGCGGATTTCGAAGGTGATGCGGAGTTGGTCCTTCGCGTGGTTAGCGAGGAAACAGTCCATCTCCGGCGCGAGCAGGACATTCATCGCGATGCCGCCATGAGACTCATCACGAATGAAAGCGCGATCCACATGGTCTTTGTCGAACGAAACGAATTCGGCGTCGGTCGTAATCGTCTTGACCAATCGGCCAAGTGACGTATCGGCGGGCGTGATTTGCTGTGGAATTGCGAATTGAAGCAGCGCGAATAATACAATTGTCATGGTTTCCTCCGGCGCAAAAATAGGGCGATCCTGTTGGGGCATCACAGAAACCAATTCGGCCCCTCTCCTCTTTCTTTATAGCTGTCCAAATAATCCAAACCTCCAGCGTCATGAAAAAGCCAACCTTGCTCTTCGGAATTTTGCTATCTGTCGTACTTTCTGGTATCACGCATGCCCAGTCGGCCTCGATGGCGCTGACCGATACGCTGCCACTGAATCCGAAGGTTCATGCCGGTGTGCTGGCCAACGGACTTCATTATTATATTCTTCAGAACGGCAAGCCAGAGCACCGTTTGGAAGCCCGGCTGGTCGTTCGCGCCGGCTCAATTCTCGAAGACGACGATCAGCAGGGTCTCGCGCATTTGAACGAGCATATGGCCTTCAATGGAACCAAGAAGTTTCCGCACAATGCACTCCCAAGTTTTTTGGAGGCTCATGGCATCCGGTTTGGCGCGCATCTGAATGCCTACACGTCTTATGATGAGACGGTCTATATGCTCGAACTACCGACGGACAAGCCGACGCTTGTCGACACGGGCATCGATATTCTTGCGGAATGGGCGCACAACCTTCTCTTTGATTCGCTCGAAGTGGAGAAGGAGCGCGGTGTCGTTGGTGAAGAGTGGCGTCTTGGACTCGGTGCAAATCAGCGCATCGGCGATAAAGAATTGCCTGTCGTGATGTATGGCTCACGGTTCGCCGATCGGAAGACCATCGGCAAGAAGGAGATCATTGACACCGCTCATCAAAACCGAATCAGTCAGTTCTATAAGGATTGGTACCGCCCCGACCTCATGTCGGTTGTCGTCGTCGGAGATTTCGACCCGGCCGCGATGGAGGCGCGAATCAAGTCGGAATTCGGCGGCATGACCAATCCCAATCCTGAGCGACCACGAACGGAGTATGAGATTCCGCCGCATAGCGAGACACTTGTTGCCGTCAATACCGACAAAGAGATGACGAACTCGCGCGTTCGTGTTCACTTCATGCATCCGGGTCATGATGAACTGGTGGTGAGCGATTACCGGACACATCTTGTCGGGCAACTCTACGATCAAATGTTCGCTGAGCGCCTCAGCGATATGATACAACAAGGTGGTCTTCCGCTGACCGGAGCCTATGCTTATGATACACGTCAAACACCAGCCATGCGGGATTACGTGATCATCGGCTCGCTCAAACCAGACTCGATCGGTCAGGGCGTTTCAGGACTCCTGCGCGAAGTGTATCGTGCCAAGCAGACAGGTTTCGCTCAAACAGAGCTCGATCGAGTCAAGAAGAATATGATGTCGGGAATCGAGGGCGCCTATAAAGAGCGAGAGAAGACCAATTCGTCGGTTTATGCCGGTGAATTGGTGCGCCACGTTCTCGATCGCGAATCGGCTCCTGGCATTACATACGAATATGAACTGACCAAGCAGTATCTTCCCGGAATAACGCTTGCAGAAGTAAACGCTGCCGGACAAGCTCGATTCGAACACGCCAGCACAGTACTGACATATGCCGGACCTGCAAATACTACCGCTACTCCAACAGAAGCGATGCTGCGGAGCGCACTGCATGACGCCCAGACTGCCCCACTTGCCGCGTACGTCGATAATGCGAGCAACATGCCTCTCATCGCAACGAAGCCGAAGCCGGGCAAGATCGTAAGTGAATCCAGGATTGCCGAGATCGGCGTGACAGAATGGAAGCTTTCGAATGGTGCACGAGTCATCCTCAAGCCCACCGATTTTAAGGATGATGAGATTCTCTTTCGGGCGATTGCACCCGGAGGTACCTCGCTCGCCTCGGATGCGAATGCGCTCGATGCCGCTTTAGGAACGATGGTAGCTACCGCTGGCGGACTTGGTAAGCTCGATGAAATTTCACTGCAAAAGCAACTCGCCGGTAAGGAGCTTCGGCTGAATCCGTTCGCCTCCGATGTGGCGCACGGCCTCACCGGGGAATCGTCTCGGAAAGACATCGAGACGTTATTCCAACTTGCGTATCTTTACGAGTCAGCGCCGCGCTTTGACTCCGCGATGGCAGCCGGTGCGATCTCTCGCACCGCGGCGATGTATCAAAACCGTGGCAAGAACCCGCAGGCAGCGTTCATGGATACGATCCAGGTTACAATGAGTCAGTACAACGCACGCGATCTGCCTTTGACTGCCGAGCGCCTGAAGGACGTGAACATCCGCAAAAGCTTTGACTACTATCGCGAGCGGTTCGAGGATGGCGGCAATTTCACCTACTTCATGGTCGGAAGTTTTAGCGAAAAGGAGATCCGTCCGTTTGTCGAAGAGTATCTTGCCAGTGTTCCTTCTCGTGCAAAACATGAGACATGGCGCGACAATGGGATCGAGCCGCCGGCCGGAGTCATTAAGAAGACCGTGCGCAAAGGCATGGCACAAAAGAGCTCTGTGCAGATTATTTTCACTGGACCGTTCCATTATACGCGTTCGAATCGAACGAAGCTCTCCGTGATGACGCAATCACTTGCGATCAAGCTTCGCGAAGACTTGCGCGAAGATAAGAGCGGCGTGTATGGGATCGGCGTCCGTGGTACCCCGTCAAAATATCCGAAGGAGCGATACCAGCTTACAATCTCTTTCGGCTGCGATCCGAAACGGGCGGATGAACTCATTGCCGAAGTGATGAAGCAGATCGATACGATCACCACAAGGGGAATCGACCCGATCTATCTAAGCAACGTCAAGGAAACCTCAAAAACAGAATATGAGACACAGATCAAGGAAAACGATTATTGGCTGAATCATCTGGTCACATGGGCGAGGTATGGCGATGATCCCAAGGCAATTCTTGGGGTCAAGAGCGAAATCGATGCGATCACGCAGGACGATGTCTTCCAGGCGGCGAAGCAATATCTAAATACCAAGCATTACGTGCAGGTCGTTCTTTATCCGGAGAAATCATAGCATTGCAAACAACACTCTCTCGCCAGCTTGGTATTCGGTATCCGATTGTTCAGGCCGGAATGGTCTGGACCTCCGGCTGGAAACTGGCGGTCGCTTCGGCCCGTGCTGGCGCGCTGGGACTCATCGGCGCGGGCTCGATGAAGCCGGACGTACTTCGCGAGCACATTCGCAAAGCACGCACGACGGAAGTCGCCGGGCAGATCGGAGTCAACATTGCACTCACACGAGGTGACGTTGAAGCGTTAGTCGAGACGACGATCGAAGCGGGCGTTCGCATCGTCTTTACCAGTGCCGGCAATCCGAAGATCTTCACGCAGCGCCTAAAAAATGCCGGATGCTTCGTCGCCCATCTCGTCGCGAGCGTTAAACACGCACGAAAGGCTGAGGAAGCTGGTTGCGATGCCGTCGTTACCGAAGGGTTTGAGGCTGGCGGGCATAATGGGATCGACGAGATTACGACGCTGTGTCTTGTCCCGGAGGTGGTTGATGCGGTCAAGATTCCGGTCATTGCTGCCGGCGGCATTGCCGATGGTCGTCAGATACTCGCCTGTCTCGCACTCGGTGCACAAGCCGTGCAGATCGGAACGCGATTTGCTGCGACGGTGGAATCCAGCTCGCATCCATTGTATAAGCAGGCCGTCATCGAGACGGAAGACAATGGGACCGTGCTGGTATTGAAGAAGCTTGCGCCGGTTCGCCTCAAGAAGAACCGCTTCGCGCTCGCTGCGCTGGAGGCCCAACAACATGGCGCCACGCGTGAAGAAGAACTTGATCTGCTCGGCAAGAAGCGGGAGATGCAAGGCATCTTCGAAGGCAATCTCGAAGAGGGAGAACTGGAGATGGGTCAGTCGTCAGGGTTGATCAAAGACATTCTGACAGCACAACAGGTGGTGGATCGGCTCGTACAAGAATACAACACCGCCCTGACAACGCTTCAGCGCCTCGACTGACAAACGGTTCTGCTCGTTAACCCCACAGCGAATACAACAATAATCCGAGCACGAGAAGCGTGAGGCTGACATACAAATAGTCCTTCTCATATAAGAATGCAAATACCGATACGGCAACACGAAGGATTGGCGTGAGTATGAGTAGCAGCATGCCTGCCTGCACGATTGCCAGGCCATCGCCTGTGAACGCCGCACGCAGAATCCCTGCCACCGATCGAAATGCATCTGGCTCACTCTTGAACACGTGGAATGCCGGTATTTGCAGGAAGGCCGAGGGCAAATAAAGCGCAGCGCCGAATAGTACAATCACGATGGTCGTGATCACACACACCCGCAGCATATTGCCAATGAGCACCTCGATCGTGTGCTCCTCGCGAACGTTCGCAGTGCTAGATATTCCCTGTCGCGCCATTATAGATCATTTCTAATGCAAGTACGAAAATAACAATGCTAAAGACAAGCCGGAGAGTTTTGGGCTTCGATCGTCCCAGGATCTTCGCCCCGGTCAACGAACCCGCAAGCACGCCGAGGACCACCGGCATAGCGAGCGCCGGATCGATATAGCCACGATGAAGATACACTCCGGCACTCGCCGCCGCAGTCACTCCGATCATGAAATTGCTCGTTGTTGTCGAGACTTTGAATGGAAGCTTCATGGCATGGTCCATGGCGATCACCTTCATAGCCCCCGATCCTATGCCGAGCAAACCCGAGAGAATGCCCGCGATTCCCATCAGCCCGAAGCCCCCAGCTACATGCTGCACTCCATACGAAACCATCTCGCCTCCCACCGGATACTTTGAAGGCAATTTCAGGCGGACGGCGATGGGGTCCGAAGTGTGCGCGGGCGCATGTTCCTCGCGCGGCCGAATCGACATATAGGCGGAGTACATCAGCGCGAGCCCGAAGATAATCGCGATCAGACTTGGAGATAGGATTCCGCCTAAGAAGGCTCCGACCAGCGCGCCGATGGTCGTGGCTATTTCGAGGAACATCCCGATCCGGATGTTCGAATAGCCTTCACGCACAAAGGCCGAGGCCGCGCCCGATGATGTGGCAATGACAGTAATCAGCGACGTGCCAATGGCGTATCGAAGGTCCACTCCGAACACAAGCGTGAGTAACGGCACGATAACGATGCCTCCGCCTAATCCGGTAAGCGAACCGAGAAAGCCCGCCAGGATCGCGCCCCCGAAAAGAATGGCGTCAAACTCTATGATGTTCAAGTGCATGCTTACCCGAATAACACCAAAGAGCGCGCTCTTGTCCTATCGGAATTCTCCTCGCTTCGAAATGGGTTAAAGACAAGATGAGGTCCACTACATGTTAGGCTTGGCAAGTAAAACGAGTGCTTCCTGGCTCCAGGCCGCGAGCAGTGATGCTGCCTCGGTGCTCAACGATCACGCACACTGCGAGAAGAAGGCGGCGACCATGGCGATCTCTCTGCTAAACCGGTACCCCGCTAGAACGGAATTAGTCGAGCGCATGGCCGAGTTGGCCGAGGAAGAGATGGGACACTTCCGGATGGTCATCGCAAAAATGAAAGAGCGCGGCGTTATTCTTCAGCAAGACAGCGGCGATCGATACGCGCAGCAACTTCACGAGCGCATTCGCAAGCAGGAGCCTCATCGCTTGCTTGACACGTTGATCGTCTGCTCACTCATCGAGGCACGGTCATGCGAACGGTTCAAATTGCTGTCGGAATCGGCACTCGAAGAGGATTTGCGAATCTTCTACCGCTCTCTCCTCGAAAGCGAAGCCAGGCACCGGAGCGTGTTCCTCTCACTTGCGCGACTCTATTTCGAGCCGGGCGTTGTTTCAACAAGGCTCGATGAATTCGAGAGCATCGAGGCCGCTATCGTCGGGCAACTCCGCAATCAGCCGCTCATGCACGGCTGAAGGGTCATTCGTCATTCGTCAATCGTACTTCAGAATTGTCAGCATTCCAACTCGTTTCCGACTACAAGCCTTCGGGCGATCAGCCCCGCGCCATCGCGGAGCTGATCGAAGGTATTAAGCGCGGCGATCACGCCCAGGTCTTGCTTGGTGTGACTGGCAGCGGCAAGACGTTCACGATGTCCAACGTCATCGCCGAAATGGGCATCCCGACGCTCATTATCAGCCACAACAAGACGCTGGCCGCCCAACTCTATGGCGAGTTTAAGCAGTTCTTTCCGAATAATGCCGTCGAGTTTTTCATTTCGTATTACGATTATTATCAGCCGGAAGCATACATCCCTTCGACCGACACGTTCATCGAAAAGGATTTCGCTGTCAACGACGAGATCGACCGTCTCAGGCTGAAGGCCACGAGCGCGCTGCTCGATGGCCGATCGGATGTTATTATTGTCGCCTCGGTGAGTTGCATCTATGGTATCGGCTCACCGGATGAATATGCGCGGCAAATGCTGCGCGTAAGCATTGGTCAGCAAGTCAAGCGTAACGACCTTTTGCGCGCGCTTTCCGAAATTCACTATTCCCGCAACGATGTCGAGTTTCAGCGCGGGACATATCGGGTACGAGGCGATATCGTCGAGGTTATTCCCGCGTACGAGGACGAAGAAGGCTACCGAATCGAATTTTTCGGTGATACGATCGAGCGGATCGTTCAGATCAATCGCATCGATGGGAAGGTGCTTTCGACTGAGCAGCGTGCGACTATCTATCCGGCCAAGCACTTCGTAACGAGCGCACCGGAGCTTGAACGCGCAATCGCTGCCATCGAGCAGGAGTTGGAGGACCAGCTTGCGCTATTTCGCAAGCAGGGCAAGCTATTGGAGGCGCAACGCATCGAGCAGCGGACTCGGTTCGATCTCGAAATGCTGCGCGAGCTTGGCTACTGCTCGGGCGTGGAGAACTACTCGCGACATCTCTCCGGGCGCAAGGCTGGTGAGCGGCCCAGTACGCTCGTCGATTATTTCCCGGACAAATTCCTCACCATCATCGATGAATCCCACCAAACGATTCCGCAGGTGCGCGGGATGTCCGCCGGCGACCGGGCTCGCAAGGAAGTGCTCGTTGCGCACGGATTCCGATTGCCGAGCGCCATCGATAACCGCCCGCTGAATTTTGGGGAATTTCAATCGGTGCTTGGCCAAGTGGTCTATGTTAGTGCCACCCCCTCGGAGTACGAATTAGCGGAGGCCAAGGGCATTGTCGTCGAACAAATCATTCGGCCAACGGGCTTGCTCGATCCCGAGATTCAGGTCCGGCCCGTGAAAAATCAAATTGACGACTTGCTAGCCGAGATTCGGAAGCGGGCGCGTGCGAACGAGCGTGTGCTGGTCACAACACTGACAAAGCGGATGGCCGAAGACCTCACCGATTATTATTCCAACGTCGGCGTGAAGATTCGTTACTTGCATAGCGATATCGACGCACTAGAACGGGTCGAGATCCTCCGCGATTTGCGAACGGCGGAGTTCGATGTACTGGTAGGTGTAAATCTGTTGCGCGAAGGACTCGATCTGCCGGAAGTCTCGCTAATCGCAATTCTGGACGCAGACAAGGAAGGCTTCCTTCGGAGCGAACGCTCTCTGATGCAGACGGCTGGACGCACCGCGCGGAATTCCGAAGGACTGGTCATTTTCTATGCCGACAAGATGACGAAGTCGATGCAGTTTGTGATCGACGAAACGGAACGGCGTCGCGCGATCCAACATGCCTATAATGTTGAGCATGGCATTATCCCGCAGACGATCCACAAGTCATTGGAGGAGATCATTCAGTCCACTTCGATCGCAGATGTCTCGAAGAAGCAGGAAGCCCGTAAGCATGAAGCTCAGGAGAAGCGTGAGCGTCGTCAACTGACGCCACAGGCGGTGCTCAAGCACCTCGCACCCGCTCAACTTGGAGAATTGATCGAGCAGATGAAGCTGGAAATGAAAGTCGCGGCGCGTGAGATGGAGTTCGAACGCGCGGCCGACATCCGCGACGAAGTTCAGGCTCTCGAAAAAGTGCTGGCGACAACGAACCAACGTGCTTAGCCTCCTTCTTCCCCGCCGTTGCGTCCACTGTGACCGGCCGAGTATCACATCGCGCGTCCGATCGGATTATCCTCTGGCAGACTATCTATGCGAAGTCTGCTCTCGGATTCTGGAATCCGACGAGCCACCGAACGCTCAGTCACTCCAGCAGCAATTCTTGCGGGTATCGGATTTCGATGTCCAGACACTGGTGACTGTTTTTACATTTATCCCTGAGTCGCCGGTCCAATCACTGATTCATTCACTCAAGTATAGCGGCATGGTCCGCCTCGCACGACGGCTCGGAGCGTTTGCTTCGGAGTTGGCGCCTGCAGAAGTTGATTGCATCGTGCCGGTCCCATTACATCGCACACGACATGCCACGCGTGGATATAATCAAGCCGAAGCGATTGCGGACGGTCTGGCAAAGCTTCGGCATGTTGAAGTTATCCGTGCGACGAAACGTACGCGGCCAACTCCGACACAGACGAAGCTTTCGCTCCCGGAACGGGTCGAGAATATGCGGGATGCCTTTGCGCTAACGCGCCATGCGCATCACATCGCAGGCAAGAATATCCTGATCGTCGATGACGTCATGACCACGGGTGCTACGCTGGCAAGCGTGGCAGGAACACTGGTCACAGCCAATCCGAAGTCGATCAGTATTCTTGCGTTGGCCGCAGTAACGGCATAACGCAAGAGCGCCGGTCGTTAGACCGGCGCTCTTGCCAAAATCAAACGATCGTCTCGCTTACTTGTTCACGACCATCATCCGCGTAGCGGTATAATCGCCAGATTGCAGTTTGTAGTAGTAAATACCATTCGTCAAACTTGCCGCGTTGAACTCCAGCGATTGTTCGCCGGCACCCTGGACGTGGTTGACAAGCGTGGCAACTTCTTCACCAATTGCATTATACAGCTTGAGCGAAACGAGTCCAGGTGTTTGCACCGAATAATCGATCTGCGTCGTGGTGGCGACAGGATTCGGAACGCAGGCACCCAAACTGGAAATGGCGTTGCCAGCCGGTTCCACGGCAGCGTTCGCATCGTGAGTGTAAGCCGTCATAAGGAAGTTCGGGTAGTAGACCGATTCCTGCGTTGTGGCATCGGTATAATATCGGCCGCCCCAGAACCCACGTGTGAAATATTTGCCATCAGCAGAATATGCAACCCAGTAGGACCGATCAACCACGGGGTTGAGCGGGGTGCTTGGTGGATTGTTCGTGCTGTCGGCAATCACCAGGAGTCTATTACCGAATGTGAAACTGGAAATGCCGACTGCGAACGAGCCAGCATATTGGCCAAGGGTATCACTGACATCCAACGCGAGCGCTGGCTTCCATTTGACCACTGTATCGACGACCTCATGAAGGTGAATCTTGCCGATCGAGATCGTCTTCGGAGTCGTCCCAATTGGACCATTCGCCCATGGCAGCGGGAGGTAGATCGTTTCACCCGTTGTGCTGTCCACAAATGGCAGGGTGTCCACGACCATCAATGAAACGACAAGATGCGAGCCGGTCATCAAAGTATCGGCAATAAACGCGATGTGAATGCTATCGAGAAACGGCTTCGTACCTGGGGCATCGAAGCGCTCCAAATCCAAGAACCGAACATAAGGCGAGCCTGTCGGTGCCGTCAATGGGTTACCCGTCTGATCGAGAAGGGTGTCGCCGGCGGGCCAGAGAGAAAATCCATTGTCCTGAAAATAAGAAATTGAATCCTCAGCAACAAGCGGAGACAGATGATTGAAGAATGGATTCGATTGTTTCTGAGTAAACGGAGACGGGACTTGAAGTTTGGCCTCGGGGTTAACCGGCTGCATCATTCGCGGCTGCTTGATACTGGCGGAGTGTTGAATCTGCTGACCATAGCTCAGGGTCCCGAAGGTCAGGAGCACGGTTAAAGAAAAGAACGTCGTAACGGCACGTTTCATACGCTTGAAGTAAAATGAATCTCTTGAAGTCAGGAGGTCAAAGAAACCGATTTGGTCCCTCCAAATTACGGTAAAGTCATTTAACCCGAAACGAGGCAAAAAGTTGCCCCGGAAAACGAGTGGGCTGGCAACTTTTTGAAAGAAAACTTGCTTCGAATTGATGAAGCGCATAATATTCTGCGGCTTTGGAAGTAATTATGGATCGTCGTGTCTCCCGGCGCCGTTCGAGCCGTTCGATCTTGGTGCCGATCGCCTGCTGCATTCTCGTTCTTTCAATCTTCCATGCTCTCACGGCATGTGCGCAAGATGCTCCATTGCACGTTGCGAATTTAGCCCGCTCGATGAACATCGTAGCAAGCTCACGCGACGGCGCAGTTCGAATGATGACCGTACAGCCTTCGGCGCCTGTCCTTATAGATGAAGCGGACCGCCAAAATGGCGCGAGCATTCAAGCCACGGCGGTAAATGCAGTGCAGCAGCTTGCAACTCGCCTGGGACTTCCCCTATCGGCTACGATCGAGCCAGCCGCAACGCATCGTGTCGCGCAGGTCTGGCGGACATCCTTCAAGCTTTCGTATCATGGGATTCCCGTCCGCGATAGGCAATTATCCACACTGATTGGCGCTACATCTGGGAAGCTACTGGCAGTCACCAGCGATTTCCCGGCCAGCGAGCCAACCGCGCTTACGCCGATGATCGAGGCAACTTCCGTGACTCGCAATTTGGGCTCATATTTTGGCACAGATACCGCGGCAGCCATCGTGAGCCAAACCTCACCCTCTCTTGTGTATGTGGAATCGGGTGGTTCACTCCGGCTGTGTTATGAGTTCAGCGTTCGCCAATTCGGTCATGCCTGGCGTGTTACGGTTGACGCGATTACCGGGAAGCTCCTCGAGCGGAAGGATATGCTGGAGTATGTAGGCAGCGACGCGCCAACGGAGACGATTCAGGGGACGCTGCAGGCAATGATCCACCAGCATTCTCCGTTCGATTCGCTCATGACGGTGGGGTTGGACAGCGCATATCTTTCGATCGATGGAAGCCGAATACTCTCAGATTCAATCGGTAACTGGAAAACGGACGCCACTTCCCCGCTGAGCATTGTAACCGGATTCTACGGACGATTTGCCCATGTCGTTCGACATGACGCCAAGACGGACACGGTACGGCGGACCCTTGGAGCGCCATATCAAATACTTTGGAATGACGACAATTCTCATGCGGCGGAACGCGATGCATTCTATCACGCAAGTTATGCGCGACGTTACGCGCACCAGATTGACACTGGACTATCCGCAATCGACTCGCAACTCACGCTGAATGTCAATCTCGATCTTTCGTGCAACGCCTTTTACGATGCCGATAGCGTCGCGCTCAACTTTTTCCAGGCTGGCAAGCAGTGTTCGAATTCGGGCGAGGTTGCGGATGTGATCTATCACGAGTTCGGCCATCGGATCGCACAAGTCCGCTATGCGAACGGAGCGAACGGCAATCTAATTAATTTTACGCTTGGCGAGGGCTTCGCCGATCTGACCAGCGCATTTATTCGCGACGATCCGCGCATCGGTATTGGGTTTTATGTCGCTGATAGCAACCAGATTCTTCGCACCTGCAACAACACGAAGATATTTCCTCGCGATATCAGCGCCGATCCGCATCTGTCGGGTGAGATCATCTCCGGGGCGTTTTGGGACTTGCGCAAACTGCTGGGCCATGACACTGCCGAGAAGTTGTTCAATGCCGTGGAGTGGCTCAATCCCGATGCACCGGACGAAACCGCCCCAGATATACTCGAGCAGGCGTTTCTCCAGACTCTACTGGATGTTCTGCTTGTCGATGATACTGATAACGATCTTTCGAATGGCACGCCGCATTCCGCGGCGATCATCTCCGCCTTTGCCCGGCATGGGATTTCGCTTGCATCGTTCATCCAGCTTAATTTGCGGCCAATTGCAGATCAGGATACTTCGCTTCCCGGCTATGGTGTCACGGTTCAGGTCAATTACACTGGCCCATTCGGGGCGATCGACCCGAAGACACTCTTACTACACTGTTCAACGGATGGCGAGACGTTTAAGACCGAGACCTTTACCAAGATCAACGACTCGACATACGGTGCTATAACTCCGAAAGCCAACGCCGGGACCATTGTTCGGTACTATGCCAGTGCTCAACTCGCCGGTGACACCTCGAACACTGCGACCAGCCCGGCGCCATCGCAGCCACTCAGTTTCGCTGTCGGGTTCAGGCGTACCTACTTCGATGATTGCGAAAGCGATCGGGGCTGGACGCTACAGGACCCAAGCGATCTCGCCACAACGGGGCTGTGGGTCCGAGCGGTACCATTCGGGACTTACAATGTCGCTGGAGAATACGTGCAGCAGGATACCGATCACTCGCCGGGCGGGACCATGTGCTATGTGACCGGTAACGCGCGCGACCCGAACATCGATGTGGATGATGTCGATGGCGGCGCAACCACCCTGACGACCGATACAATCGATCTTTCCGGCATGACCTCACCGGCATTGCGCTACTGGTATTACTATACCAACGATCGTGGGAATGCCCCCGGCGTCCCGGTCTGGCAAACGCAAATCTCCGCTGATGACGGCGCAACATGGAAGACTCTGCAACAGACGAATCAGTCCACGAAGGGATGGACAGGGTTTCTTTTTCGCGTAAGCGATTATGTCGTTCCGTCCGCGCACGTTCGGCTCCGGTTCATCGCAAGCGATTATGTTGGCGCGATCGTCGAAGCAGGAATCGATGATGTCGAAGCGCTCTCCGGGCCCGAATCCCACGCGAGCAATGTAGTCGCATTGAATGCTGCAAATGGTTTTGGAATTAGAGCGGTCCGTCCGAATCCCGCGTTCCTCCACGGCCCATTAACCATCGACTATTCTCTGACCTCGAGATCGCATGTTACGCTCACGATCAAAGATATCCTTGGCAATGCGGTCGCGGTGCTCGAAGACCAAATGATGGAAGCCGGAAACTACGCGGCATCGCTTTCGACTGCGGCGATTGCCTCCGGTGTTTACTGGGTAACACTCGCAACGCCAGAGGCCCAATCCATCAGACGGATCGTCATTCCGTAGCGGCGCGCGCCGGACCGCATATTAGTACGCGAGTTTACGGTTCGCCGGCGGGCCGATCCGATAGACGATCTTACGAATCGTGTCGAGCTGCAAGTAGGGATAGGCCTCCTGGATCTTCTCCATCGCTTGCGCCGTCGAGAGCGCCTGGACTTCTCGCAGTTCGTGGTACACTTTGCGGATCACATAATTCCGAATGCCCATTTCGCTGATCAGATCGTGCGTGCGGAGCATTTCGAACAGCTCGTCCGGAATCAGGTCCGCGACCGGATTCGACGCATCGCCGGCGGGATTCGCGGATCGCGCAAACGGACTCGATTGAAGATCGACGAATGATTCGAGGGGATTGCCCAGCCCGGAGACGCGAGTGGCGGAGGTTCGGAGCGTCCCGCGATTGCGGCGGCGGGTGCCACGGCCTGCGCCGAGACCAACGTGAGTGTTGACGCTTGTGGAAGACGAGAATACGGTTGTTGACATAGCCTTCAGAAGATAGATGAATTCCATGTCTCTGTCCGGCAATAAAAGTGACTCGCCACTTTGAGTTGCAAGCTCCCGGTCCCGGCAGTCTGCCAGAGCGCGGAATATTGCTGTCAGTTGCCGGACCCTGGACCGGGCTCCTTCGCGGGAGATCAGGTCTCGGGTCCTTTGGATGCTGACGATTGCCAACATCCACGACTCAAAGCGGCAAGCCATCGGTCGACGATCGCTCGGCCAACAGTGATTGCTCACCACTGGACGATCGTTCATCATGGATGATTGCTCATCCATGGATGATTGCTCCTGTTTTGGAGCGACCATCCACTTGCCTCTTAGGGATAGATCGCGCTGCCCGAAAGCAATGCGCTATCCGAAAACAGAGTACCGTATCAAGTGTCTTTCTGAATGCTACTGTTTGCTTTGTTAGGGTTGCGACGTGAGATCGTTGTGATCTCAAACCGCAGCACTATTATGATGACCAACGAACCGGTAAAAGGTAACACATAAATTTAGGTCATTTTTCCGTGACCATAACATTTCGGTTACCGTGTCAAATCAGTAGCAAATGGCGGGATGGGTCGTGCGGTTCGTGTTAAGGATTTTGCCAGCGCGACATTGGCGTCTGCGCTGGGTTCGTGCAAATATACGAAAAAATCCGGGCGAGTGCAAATGAATACTCGTGTGGCGTTTCTTAAAGCCACTCATCCGTAGGGGCGTGCCGCGCACGTCCTTTTTCGGGATGCCGACGAACTTGCCGGCCGAGCCGTAGCGTCCCAGCTCACCATAGCGTGAGCATCTCGTGCAATTCAAGGGCAAGAAGTGAGGGCGACCGGTGAGTGGCAATTGCGCTTCGAAATTGTAGTTTCGCAACCTATTCCTTCGAGTTCTTAACCAAATCATTTTGTGACTGATATGAACGGTAACAACATTCCGCAATCCTGGTATGACTTCGCTGTTATGCCGCCCATGGACCCGCGCTCGATCGTACAGACGATTAGCTTCGAAGACCAGGCGGGTACCATGCGCGCCGCCTCCTTCGCTCGTAGTACAACGTGGCTGCATGCAGTACCGTGGGCCAATCCGCCTTTGATTGTTACGAATTTCGCAACTGCGGTACCAAACGTCACAGTCCCAAATACGAACGACTTCGATTCGGTCGAGGCCGCGGCAGCCTGGAACTCGCTCCACGCCATGACCGCTACGACTCCACTCTTTCCGATCGCAGTCGAAAAAATCATGTTCCTGAAAGCAGGGACCGCCTTCGTCAACAACATCTATCTTGATTTCTCAGCCGGTATTACCTCGCAGGACATCCTCTTCAGCTTTAGCGAAAATTCCCTGACAAGCGGCGACTTCACGGGCGGAGGAGCTGGCACCATTCCAGTCTTCGCATTTCCCACTGCCCCCACGTATGGCGGCACGGCACGCAACCTTCAGATCACATTGCTTCGCACGGGACGCTTCAAGGTTGCATTCCGGATTTTGGATAGCGCGGCGAACTACAGCACCTACGAGATGGAGTGGATCGTTCTGTAAACTGAGAGATTATGCCAGCCATTCAACAAACGGAAAGCCCTTTGGCCTTCACTCAGGCAGCACCGTCGTTCTTCGAATTGCCGCCGATCTTCAGCGCACCGGCCAACGCACGGGCGAGCGTGCCGACGGGCGCGCCAACGGTGATGCCGCAGGTGAGGAGCGTTACGAAGGCCTTAGCGCCTCCGTTAGTTACTGGCTGATTCGATAGTCTCGATTCCATTGGCATCACGCCGAGGCAAGCGGTTGCGCCTGCTTCGGCGCCAAGCCAATCCGCGCATTCTTGCCAGAACGGCGGCGCTTGCGGCTGCGGCGGAAAGTGCGGAGGAGCGGGGAAGCAAGCCGCGCTGAAGGCGCCCTCGCAATTGGGCGCTGCACAGAGCGCTGGCCCAGGGCCAAAGTACTGCACTAACAAGGTGGCTGATTTGGTGTACCAAATAACCAGCAGTTCAGGACGGCACACAATAGGCTTGAATTTCGAAGGGCTCAAGCAGATCGAGATTTCACTAAGTGTTCCAACGAAATCAGAGCCGGTTACGGCCACACTAAACCTTGACAAGCAGCTTGGATGGGTGTTCGATACAAAGGGCAGGCAAGCGGCATTTAACGCATTAACCTTGCAACCACGAATTCCCCCTGAGGCGACTCCGACAGATATCGCAATGGGGTTCTGGGCCGGAGTCATGGCTGGTCTTCAAATGGAAGCGAAGGTCCAAGGTGCAGGAAAAGAGAGTCAAGGTGAGATTATGGATATCTCACGGATACCTCACGGGGTTCCACGACGTTCTGCAGTGGGCGATCCTTGTGCTGGTTTTGCTAAAGATATCGGTCAGGATCATGATCTCAAGTGTAGCTTCATTGGTGATAACATGGAGGTGTTCTATCCATGCGGCAACACTGTAAGCGTTAATCTAAGGGATTGCTGCGTGCAACACGATATTGACTGTTGGTGTGGGCCACCGCAAATCGCGGGACAGTCTCCCACTCCTGTTACCCCTGCAGTTGCGTTGGCTTGGCTCCTTGTGATAAACAACAAGCTTGCCGAGTGTGTCGCTGGAAAGATCTTCGATTCTCGTGGGTCTGCAGATGTTTCGTGGTGGTGTGGAGGATCGGTTACTGCGTGGATATTTGCGGGCGCTCAAGCCGCCTTTTGGTACACGCAATTTTTCGACGCCACCCAAATGGCCACGAGTGCGATTGTTCTCATTTTTGGAGGTTCACCTGCCGTTCCGCATGATGGACGTAACAGCGACAGTTGCCTGTGTGGGGGAACGAGGCCAACGTATGCCCCTGGGATTGAAGGATATCATTGCCGCGACTTGTGCGCTGAACGAGGTCTTGCAGAAGATTGCACTAATTGTTATTGGACTTGTGACTACACCGCAAAGCCGCCGAAGAAGGTATTTGTTGGCCCGCCTCCTGGGAAGTGCTGCTGTCCAGGCACGGATCAACAGTGTAATACGAATCAGGGACCTCCGTGCGTGGGATGCGCAAAATGTGAGTGGTCCTGCGACTGCATATCCGGGAAGGGCTGGAGCATGCAATTCGATGTGGAACCAGCGGGACTTCCGTGCTGTAATGGAATGGATCCAAACAACCCGCCGCCGGTTTCATCTGGTGACGTTGCGAATTGTGAAGTTATTAGTCAACAATTGCCATGTTAACACCGGGTCTCTTCGGATTTTTACAGATAGCGCGACGTCCATTTTGGATTCTTGTTAATCTCAGCTTGCTTCTCCTATTGGAGTCTACCACAGGTCAAGCGCAAGGCATGAACTCTACGAAGATGGTGGATTCCGTGCCTACAACTGCAAGTATTGCCGTTCATTCCGTGGTCGCAGAAGCGATGTTCGCGGGAGCCTTCTTTGGTCTTCAGGGTAACAAGATCTTGCTTGGGAGGGATTGGGGTGGTGGAATCGAAGAGCTGGCGCCCGCGGCTGCTGTTCTGTCAAGTGCAGCAGCGACGGTAATATGGGGGAATGCACTACATCTCGGCCATAATGATTTTTGGCGTGTTCTGGTAGGTGAGTTCGCAGGCGCAGCTATGGGGTTTGGCATCACCGTAAACTTGACGAATTTCCCGGTTGCTCGCTACATAGCCTCCAGTACATTTTGCTTGGCTGGCGGCCTCTTGGCCTACTATCTTTGGCCGCCATCCCACCATAAAGAATAGGGTTGCCGCGATGAACGTTTCTCTCTAATATCATATCGCCTGGATCGCCTGATAGAGTGACTCTTCACGTTTGAGTTCTAACTTTTTTCTGATGTGGTACCGGGCGTTATCGACGGTTCGGAAGCTGATTCCGAGGACAGCGCCGATTTGCGGGTCGGTTAGCCCGTGCCAGATCAGCACAACGATTTCGAGTTCTCGGTGCGAAAAACATGCGCACCGTGTTTTGAGCCTTGCATGAAAGCCGGAGTCTTGTTGCCGGAGCGTCCGATTGAAGTCAGCGAAAGCCTGTGAAGTACGAGCAGTAGAAGCGTCGAGTGTGACCATCCAAGTTACGAGATGAATTGACCTGTCATTTCGAATGCGCGTTGCGAGGTGAAAGTTCCGTTTGGCACTTGCGCGGTCTCATGCATATTTTTTCAAAATTCATCGAAAAAATGCGATGCCGCGGGTGTCGAACCTTGTTATATAGGGTGAAGGGGTGTCTCTTCACGAATGTCGGCTATCGAAGCAAGCGATCCTTCGTTTCGCTTCGCTGCACTCAGGATGACGTATTTTGAAAAATGGACTTATGGTTTGCCAAATGACACCGCGACCACTTCATGAAAAACAAACAAAAAGAATACTCATATTTCCTTGCGCTGTCTGAGTGGCAACAGGTCAATGCCCGACGGTCACGAGTAATGCGCCGCCAGCAATTTCGATATGAACAGGGGTGCCGGTTGCGACATTGCTGAGTCCCTCCCGCTGGCCAAGCAAGAGGTCCTCGGCCGAAAGTGGATACTGGAGATTGGTGGTAGTGACGCGATGCGCCGTTCCGAACGGCATGAGCGATATGATTGAGCCAATCGGGCACTCGATGGTGCAGGACCGTTGAACCGCCGTCAGGAATCGGTAGGACGCGAAATCATCGTTGGCTGTGAGGCTCTCGAATCGGTCGGTCATTCGGAGCATGACGCTGAGATTGGAGATCAGGTGGTCGGACCGGAGTCCGGTTGCGCCGAGCACCACGACAGGTCCGGTGTGCGTCGCGGCGATGAACTCGAGCGCCTTCTCGAAGTCATCGTGCTGCTGATCGGGTCGCGAGAGGATCTCAGCGCCACGAGCTTCGAAAAATCTCAGGGTATCCGGCGTTATGGAGTCGAAATCGCCAACGATGGCGTGGACGTTCAGTCCGAGTTTTCGAGCGTGCTCGGCACCACTATCCGCGCAGACGATTCGAGCAGCAGATTCCGCGAGCGCAAGTGCGCGGGCCTCGCCTGGGAAAGCTCCACCAAGAATGAGAAGAACGTGCTGAGCGGGATCCAAGGCACGAGTGGAAATTACGCGACGGGCGTTTTTGGCTCGGCGATTACTCGTCCGACGATTTCCAGGACCTCGCGACGCGTCGCAGGCTTTGGCAAGTATTCGTTGCAGCCAGCTTCGAGACATCGCTCTCGGTCGCCAGTCATGGCGAATGCGGTCAGAGCGACAATCGGAACATTGGGGCAGAGTCTTCCGGCGCGAATATCGCGCGTGATCGCGAGCCCATCGCGTCCGGGAAGGTTGACATCCATAAGTATGGCGGTCGGAATTTCCTTTCGAATGGCCAACATCACGCTCTGCGCATTGGAGGCACACACGACGCGATAATGTCCGCGCAAGTAAGCTTCGAGCAGCCGCTGGGTTTCTTCGTTATCCTCGACAACAAGGACGAGCCCTTCATCCGTTGTGTCTTCCTCTTCGGCTTCGGCAGGCGGTTGGATGACCGCTTCGGCCTTGGACTGACTGGCCACAGCCGGCTTGCGGCCAACAGCCACGAGCGGAAAACGCAAGGTAACCACGGTGCCTTTGCCCTGCTCGGATTGCACTTGAATCGTGCCGTTCATCAACGTGACGAGCTTTCTGGAAATCGCAAGGCCAAGACCAGTACCGCCAAATTCCTTCGTGTTGCCAGTGTGCTCCTGCCGGAATTCTTCGAAAAGGAATGGCAAGAAATCCGGACTGATACCAATGCCGGTGTCCTCGATCGCCACGGTTGCCAGGGGCGACCCCATCTCTTCGATGAGCGAAGTACGAATCGTGATCGATCCTGCACGAGTGAACTTGATCGCGTTACTGATCACATTGGTCAGCACTTGTCCAAACCGATGACGGTCGCCCTCGATAACAAGTGTTTCGGGATGGTGCTCGACCCGAACATCAAGGGACTTCTGTCGTGCGATCCATGTGAGCGGAGTAACGGCAGCCTCGATTTCGGCGTCGATATCAAGCTCGACTTCGGCCAAATCGATCCGGCCAGACTCGATCTTCGACATGTCGAGAATATCGTTGAGCAAATTCAGCAGCCGCTTACCCGAAATATTGATAGACCGGAGAAATGTATAATGCTGCTCGGAAACACGGTTGGCCAATTCGGAAGAAAGGACATCCGAAAAGCCCAGAATGGCCGTCATTGGAGTGCGGATTTCGTGCGACATCGTCGCAAGAAATGCGGACTTCAACCGATTGGCTTTGTTGGCGCGATCGCGTTCGAGTTGGAATTGGGCGCTGAGTTCGCGGAGCTCTTGCCGCTGCTTGACAATTGCCGTGACATCCGGAAATGTGATGATGACACCAGAGATTTCCCCACCTTCCCCCATAATTGGTGCCGCGCTCTCGAGAATCCAGATCAGCCGGCCATCGGTTCGAAGAATTCCGATTTCAATGCTGCTGATTGGCTTCCCCTCGCGTAAGGCCCGCACGCCGGGCAGGTCCGTTGTTGGGACTGGAGTCCCATCTTCGAAGACCGCTTGCCAGGCTTCATCGTCGTGCCGGAGACTAGTCAGTTCGCCCTCGGACATGCCGAGAATTCGGGTAGCCGCCCGATTGACGCGGACGATCTTGCCGGTCTTATCGGAAATAAGGACTGCCTCGCCAAGTTCGTCGAACAACGACGAAAACAGGCGGCTATCCTCGATCTGCCGTTGTGGGCTGCTCAATGGTGATGCAGAACTAATTATAGACGTGACAGCCCCTTCCGGTCCGGCCGCAATTCCCAGCGGCGACTCCATCGCAGGCGGAGACGATTGGACTTTAGTCTTGCTCGACATTCGGGGCACACATATTAGAGAACAATCCCGATCCATCCAACTACCAATTGCTGAATTCAGGATGAGCTTCAGGGAAAGGAACAGTCATCCCCAAAGAAAATTCCTTCTGGATCGGCTAGTTTGTCAGGACGCCCAATTCGTCTGCCTCGCGGACCCGGCAGACTGCGGCATAGCTACAGTTTGGGCATTGGCTCTTCATCAAGTCCTGACTAACGAGCCGAAAATTGCCAGCGGCAATTCCCTCGACATACCCTTGGGCCTTTGCAATCGTCTGTTCGATCATCGCTTCCAGATCTTCGGGCGAATCGAGAATCCCGCGATTCCGCTGCCCGAGATTTTCGAACGATCGCTCCATGAACTCGCGAACAGCAAGCCCCGGCGCACGCTTCGACTCCGGATCCATCAGATGATAATAGAGCGCCGCGACGCCTTGAAGTTCAGGAACGTGACTTCGAAGCAAGTCCTCAGCCACGCGCAGATACAATGGCAACTGGAGCGAGAGTCCGCGCTCGATACTTCGAAATGGCGGGATTTCCTTGCCAGACTTATAGTCGATAATCGAAAAGGAATCGTCACTTTGGTCGATACGATCGATGCGCCCCCGCAGCCGTATCCCTCCGACCGTTACCGGTTCATCGCAAGAGAGTGTTGGATCACATGGCCCCGTGGATGTGCGATTCATCGAAGAGCCGAAGCTCACCTCAAAAAATCGTGGGCGCTGTTCGTATGGTGCAAGCTCGCGCTCGCGGCGAACGAACCGCCGCAATACGTTTTCAGTCGGTCCGGTGTCAGAGAGCAACCGCTCTCGATCCAATCGCCAAAAAGGATGTTCGGAGTGGCTTGGATGTCGCGAGGCCAGCGAGGCAAAGTGCCGCTCCGCGGCTTCCTGGAGATCGGTATAGGCACTTTCCATTTCATGCTCGGGCAAATCCTGTATCCACTGGCGCATTTGGTCGCGTCGCGTGGTCAGGAAGTCTCGAAGAATTTCATGCAGGGCGGAGCCACGTTCGCGTGCATCGAGTCCATCCTCGCGCTCTTCATCATGGCCGAGTGTCAGAACGCGCTCCGCGAAATACTTGAAGGGACATCCGGCATAGAGTTCAAGCTGGGTGACCGACCAAATCCGAGATCGGTTGTCGTCCAACGACTTGCGTTCATCGGGTGTCAATTCCGCGAGATCGAGATGCCCGCGATAGATTGTATCTGCAAACTTAGCCCGCTGTTGCTCCATCGCAAGTATGCGTGGCACACGATCGCGGAGTACCGAAACGGACTCCGTGATCGCATTGATCTCGTCGACGCCACGCTCTAATCGTTCAAGCCAATTGGGGTCCACTGCCGCAAGTTTGCCCGCCGACTCATGAAGATCGTGCCACGAGAATGCACCAATGGCCTTTGGCAACTCGTGCCATTTTACCACTTCCGAAAGGACATCGAGAAACATGGAGCGCGATAATTCACCGCCAGCGAGCGTGCGTTGCGGAACACTGAGAATAAGTTGCTTGCGAGCATGGGTCAGAGCCTGATAAAAGAGTACGCGATCTTCACGCAATTGCTTTTGCTCGCCACGCTGATGCGAATCCATCAGAAACACCTGCGGCTGATATGCTCTTGGCAGCGCCCCTTCGGCGAGACCTGCGACGAACAGGTAATCGGCTGGCGTAGCGACTGCTTGTGTCAATGGAGTAATGTGCACTACTCCTGCGCGCGCACGACCACTGAACCGATGGAAGATCGACGCCGCCTTCAATCGCTCGACATAGAACGCTACGGTATGAGGCTGATTCTGAAGTTCGAGCAGACGAAAAAGGGACTCGAGTTCTTCCGTTACCTGAATGATGGCGCGATAGGCGCGAGTGTCGCGTTCGAGATGCCCGATTCCGATTGTCTCTCGGCTCGATGCAAGAAGTCGTTCGCGCACTCCGAGATTCTCGAAAAGATTGCGCAGAGTTTGAACGAAGGCCTTTGGCTTCAACACCGTGGTAAATGGCACGAGTAATGCACGTAGATGACTGAGATCCAAGCGTGCAGCCGCAAGCCGATCCGCTTCAAAAGTCAGCCGCTCGGCTTCATCGGAATCGCTGGATGCTTCGATGGACGCGCGAATGGAATCTTCTCGTGCAGCAAGACTGCGGAGCCATCCTGCCAGATCGCCAGTAGGCCTATCGTGTAGGAGCACCGTCAGCAGGTTCTGACTGTCAATGGACTTGTCGGGCGAGCGACGAAAGTCGAAATATGGACTGCCCAGTGCGCGCCGGACCTGGCGAACGTGAGGAGTCGGACGTACCAGATCGAACAATGAAAGTAACGCGAGAAAAAGCGGCGCGCGATCGAGCCGTTCGCGATCTGCAATCTCGACCGGAATTCCACATCGACGAAAGACCTCGCGCGCGATCAGTGCGTAATCCTCAATCACCGGCATGGCGACTACGATCCGCGAGAGGTCGCTTCGCACTTCCGTATCGTGCTCCCATATCAACTTTATCTGCTTCGCGATTTCGTCCATCTCAGCCAGCGGGTTCGCAGCCTCGAAATACTTAATCTGCGGCGATGCAATAGGTTCGAAGGCTTCATCCAGATTGGTGAAGAGATGGCGTCGAAGCAATGCGCGCACATCTGCATATGTGGCAATTCCAGATTGCCCTTTGCCGATTATTTCATTCGAATTGGATTTCGACGCTTCGCGTGCGCTGAACCCCATTGCCTCTAATCTCGATTGAAGCTCGATGACACCACCAAAGAGCGAGACGTTTTCCTCATCAAAATCCAGTGAGATGATGGTGAGCAAATCGCTCGTCGAATCGAATGCGCTTAGGAGCTGCAGCGCAGGAGCTTCGAGATGATAGAAGCCATCGATGAAAATCTTTAGGACATGTGGAAAACAAGCACGAAAATCCGACTGGGCAATCGACGCGTCATCAAGGAGATACCGCTCATTGAGCAATAACGTCTGACCATACGTATCCATGAAGCGCATTTCAAGCTTCGTGTGATAGGCTCGATAGACTGCCTGAATATCTGCGGCACGACGGGATTCCGTGGTATCTCCTCGAGTGCTGCGTGATATCTTTAGCTCACGGCCAATATCATCGACGGTAATCCCATTCTCCTTGAGTTCGCGAATTGTGTTAACGACCAGTTCGAACGTCCCGCGCGGGATCGGGAAGGCATGCTCGCCCGGCGAATCGTCAGCCGTGGCCCGTTCAAAATACGTCAGTTCTCGTTTTTGAAGAAGCTCGCGGATAGACTGCTCGATCAGTACCGCACTCTCCGCATCGGACAAGAGGTAGAGTGTAGGAAATGCCATGCGACATAGCTCGCCAGCAAAATCGGCCAGCGTGAGCACGTTCGGCTTGGCAATTGCGCGGCCCTCGGCTGCTGCGACCAACTCGCGTTCCATCCGCCGCTGCGCAATGCGGTTTGGGACGATGAGTAGGAATTCCTCGCTCCGTCCTTCGCGGGCAAGGCGCTTCACCTCGTCTTCGATCGAGCGAAAACGTAATGGGCTTGGCGGGCGAACGAGGAGCGGCATGATGGATGCGAACAGAGAGAAGCCAACAAATATCTTCCAATCGGAAGCATCCGAGGTCGAAAGTATTCCCCTACGGCACCATCGCCTTATATCGCTGATAATTCGACTGATTAAGCTGCGCGGCAGTCGGGCCGCCGAGCTTGGCATGCGAAACGTCCGCCGTGACGGCATCGATGCGCTGCTGATCGACAGGGTGTGTCAGAAATAGCTGAGCAAACGGGCCGGGCTGCTGAGCGTGGGCCGCAAGCGATTTGGTAAGAAAGAGGTTCACGCCACCCGGATACCAAGGCCGACCGGGAAGTTGATTCAAATCATCGAACGAGCCCTGATCTGCTTCGCGCTCGTCATCGCGGCTAAACTTTAGGACGGAGAGCTCGGTGCCAAGTCCTGTGACGACTTGAGCAACGAGTCCCGCATTACTACCGAAGGCCATTGAGGAGATCATCTGCAATCCATATTGCTGCGTCATGTTCCGTGTTGCGTGCCGATGATCGGCATGTGTTGTCTCATGTGCCAGCACGCCCGCCAGCGCAGACTCGTCATCGATAAACTTCAGAAGCCCGGTATAGACATAAATACCACCAGCGGGGATCGTAAACGCATTGACCGTCTTCGGATCGTTAATGATGGTGATCGTATAGTGGAAATCCTTATTCGTGACGTTCGGCGATGAGACGATGCGGTTCTCGATCGACTGGAGATAATTGGTCAGGGTCGGATTATTCAGCACGGGATAATGCTGCGGATCCTGTGCTATTTGCTGACGCATTTGCTGCCCGAGCTGCACGTCGTCCGACTTCGGAAAAACATTGAATCCACCGGAGGCACACGCAGCCACGATCCCTGTCAGTGCCAAAATGGGAATGACGAATGACAAATGACCAATGACAAATGCATGGCTGCTTTTAGATTCTAGAGTCAGGTGACTTTCGCGATATTTCATATTTTCTATTCGTTATTTGTCATTTGTGGAAGCGCCCAGAGTCCAAACCGCTCTGGGTACTCAATACCTTCGAGGACGAGTCCATGTGCGGGTGCGATATATTTTGCGCGAGCGAATTCCTGCGGTCGATGTAGCAATCCTTCGAACGCGTCCGGCTCGAGCATCCCCTGCCCAACCTGCACGATTGCCCCAACTAACGCGCGTACCATCCCCCGCACAAAACGGTTCGCCCGGATCGTCAGAGCAAAGCTCGTGCCGTGAAACCGCCACCCAGCATACTCGACAAGACATCGATAATGATTCACGTCGTTGGTCCGCTTGCTAAAACTGGTGAAATCATGCTCCCCAATCAGCATTGCGGTTACGAATTGCATCTTCTCCGCATCGACATCGCGCCGAATCGCCCAGACGACGTTTCGGTCTATTGCGGTACGCTCCCGGCGGATTCGATAATGATATTGACGCGCGAGTGCCGAGTGCCTGGCGTGGAAATCCTCCGGGACCGCACGGACATCATGGATTACGATATCCTCCGGAGTGGTGGCATTCAGTGCGATAATGAGCTTATTCAGAGTCATATCCATGCCAACTGGCAATTCCGCATGCGCGACCATGCCATGTGCATGAACCCCGGCATCGGTGCGGCCTGCACCGAGCACGGCGACATCCACACCGAACAACTGCCGGAACGCATGCTCGATCTCGCCTTGCACCGAACGGCCATTTTCCTGCACCTGCCAGCCGGAGAACTCGGTGCCGTCATATTCAATGCGAATCGCTGTTTTCATGTCGGCCTCGGTAACACGATTACCGAACTTTTAGTGATTTAGTGGACTTTGTTGGACGGATATTTTCTTCGTCCAGCGCATCCCAAATGACTATGTTCAAGGCAATTATTACTACGATCATTTTCGCATCCGGTGTGGCCAGCAATGCTTCCGCGCAGTGGTTACAGGCCGTAGATGATCGGAACGCGAACATAACTGTCCAATCGGCGGATCGGGATGCCGGGCCAATCGCCGCCGCGGACTGGTATATGCAGCAACGACGCCTGGGTCTGGGTTATATCCCAAAAGATGCCTTTCGCGATGCTTTGTCGCAGACTCAGGCGATGCGCGCCTCCCTCGCCGACCATTCGACCGATGGAATTTCGACTCAAAATACTCAGGATCGTATTCTTGCTGGAGCAGGATCGGTCCAATGGACGCTCATTGGCCCGAATAATATCGGTGGACGAATCGAGGCGGTCGCCATTCATCCGACAGATCCTAAGACGGTCTATGCCGGCGCTGCTGATGGTGGCGTATGGAAGACAACCGATGGTGGCGCCGCATGGAAACCTCTTACGGACAACATGCCCGCACTCTCCATGGGCTCGATTGCGATAGACCCGGAGAACCCGAATACAGTTTACGCCGGTACTGGCGAGCTTCCAAACGGGGATACCTACACCGGTTATGGACTCTACCGCTCAAGCGATGCCGGAGCAAGTTGGATGAATATTGGTCCGACAAATGTCGCGGCATATTCCTCTGTAAAAGTCAATCCGAAGCATTCGAACATCCTATATGCCGCCGCAGGGCGCTCGGGTGGCGGGGTGTTACGTTCGACTAATACTGGAGCTACCTGGGAGTGGCTCTCGGGTGGTCTGCCAGCCGGGCAAGTCACCGATCTCGCGCTGGCAATGAATGGTGACGCCGCCGTGCTTTACGCTGGGGTGGCGGGTCATGGCGGAGGGGTATATCGCTCCACAGACGGAGGCAACAATTGGAACAAGCTCGATATCTCATTCTCCGATGGTAATCAATTCCGCCGCATTTCGCTTGATGTCGATCCCAAGAACTGGCAGAATGTAGTGGTGCTCAGCGTGAATGATGCACTGGATCCCGGCACCGATAACCTGGAGGGCATTCAAACCTCCAACGATGGTGGAGCAACATGGACCAACGCCGACCAAATCTTCACCAGTGGCAATGCGACTTTGTTCGTGGTCTCGTCTCAAAATCAGCCCCAGGGGACATACGATGTCTATATTCGCGTCGATCCATCAAATTTCCAGCACATGATTGCCGGTGGTATTTCGATTTGGGAAACGAACGATGGTGGTCAAAATTGGAGTGATGTTGGCCGCGCATATAACGGTGGTATTCATCCCGATCAACACGCTCTGGCTTTTGCACCAAACGATCCAACGATTGTCTTTGCCGGCTGCGATGGTGGCATCTTTACCTCCGAGAATGGCGGTGCGACATTCGACCAGCGATCCGGACATCCACAACCGATGGCTATCACTCAATTCTATGGTATTGCCATCGATCAGACTGTGCCGGACATGACGTTCGGCGGCACCCAGGATAATGGTACACTCGATGGAGGCTCGACCGCAAATTGGTCAGCACCGGGTGGAGGCGATGGCGGCTATACTCTCGTCGATCCGAACGATCCAACTTATGTGTATGCTGAGGTCACGGCCAACAATCCATACGTGATTCATAATCATGTTGCCGGCAATCTTGCGAATATCGCCGATTCCACATCATGGCTGAACCCATTTGCATGCGATGCGACATCGAATGCAGTCTATTGGGGTGCTCAACATCTCTGGTCCTCGAACGACCACGGTTCAAGCTGGACGGAAGTGAGCCCGTTCTCCTTTGGGTCGCCTAGCTCTAATGGGTCCATCTCCGCACTCGATGCATATGGCGATGGGGGATCACTGCTAATCGGGACTGGAAATGGCAAAGTTTATGTCACGAATGACAATGCCACACACCTGACTGATATTTCAGCGGGGTTGCCTGGCCGCTTCGTCACATCGGCCAAGTTCAGTCCAAGCGCGAACTCGACCTTCTACGTCACACTGTCTGGTTTTGGTGCAGGACATGTCTTTAAGAGCAGTGATGACGGCGGGCACTGGATGAATATCAGTTCAACGCTTCCAGACATTCCCGTCAACACGATCGTACTTGATCCGACAAACTCGAATGCGCTCTATGTCGGTACTGATGCTGGTGTCTTTTTCTCGCCGAATGATGGCGCCCAGTGGGTTCCCTATGGTACCGGTCTACCGAATGTCGCTATCGATTTTCTGGATATTCATAAATCCGCGCGCACACTTAGAGCGGGAACCCATGGTCGCTCAGTTTGGAAGGCACCGCTCGCAGCCGATATTCCTGGAATTGCTGCACCCGCGCAACGAACAGTCTGGACCATCGGCGATTCCGCGCGCATTGTATGGCATGGTTTCGGGCCAACCGTAACAGTCGATCTCAGCGTGGATGGAGGCACATCCTGGACTAGTCTGGCGACCAATATGGCTGGTGCGTCTCTCCTGCTCGATACGATCCGTCTTGGTGGGACTGCGAACGCGCTGGTTCGAGTTGCCGATGGCTCGCAGACAGTTGTATCGCCTCGCTTTGAGATTGCGCAGCAAAGAGCCGGCACGGAATTCTTGACCGTCGGCGAGTATCCTTACTATCTATACGACGTTACATACGATCCCGATCTTGGCGTGCTTTGGGCGACGAACTTCAACTCCAAGCATCTCTATAAAATCGATCCGGACCGAGGCACCGTTCTCGATTCGATCGCAGTCCCACTTACTGGATTCAATTCGGGAAATCTGACCGGAATCGCATACGATCCGAAAACCAAACATTTATTCTTGCATCAAGTCATCGGGCTTTCATCCAATTCTTGGAAGTCAAATATCTATGAAGTAACAACGACCGGATCGATTATTCGGCATGTGCCGTCACCGGCGCAGTATGGCACTGGCCTTTGCGTCCATGGTGACACGCTACTAGCAGCCGATCGCCTGATGAGTCCCACCGACGGTGCGTTTGCAGTTGGCCGTGCACTTACTAGCGATCTCAATTTCGGTGCTCTCGGCCCGCTCGATATTTATAGCCGTACGGCGTTGTATGGTCCACGCGGACTTGCTTTTGACACTGTGCTCGGTGCATATCTCATGGCGTACACGGATTTTCAAGGAACGGATGCCTCGAACGCCATTCTCAACGGAAGCTCACTCCTGATACTCGACGCATCCGATGGCACAGAGATCAAGTCTTATCCTACGGTTGAAGGTGGTTCTGAGGTGGTGAATATTCGCGGGTTGGAATATGACCCACGAGGCGCTGGAAAGAGTGCCTGGATTACCTCACTAACCGTCGCAGGAAGCTCCAAACTTGCCAAGGTGGTTCTCAGCGATGGTCCTGCCTCACTCGATCAACAGCGGAGTTCCGTACATGGAGAACTCTCCCTTGCCACCAATGCACTCGATCAGAATTATCCAAATCCTTCGACGGGAAGAACGAAATTTCCTTTTATGCTCGCACATGGCGGGAGTATCGAATTCCGGATTCTCGACGCATTGGGCCGCATCGTTCGGACGAATACATTCGACGAAGCTCCCGGTTTGCGAGAGCGAACGATCGATCTCTCACCACTTCCCAATGGCACCTATCTTGTCGAACTTCGTCTTGATGGCCAACGCATCGGCACCAGGCAAATGACAATCTTGCGATGATAAGCATGGGGATGAGTGACAGAGAACGAGAAAATGGAGACGAAGTGAGAACACTCGTCGCTCGATACTCGTTACGCAGTCACTCGTTACTTTGCAGATGATCATTCGAGGTAAATCGCGCGAGCTTGTACTCATCACGGGCGCCCATGGATTTCTTGGGCAGCACGTCGTGCGGCTATTCCTTGAAGAATCCAAGTGCGATTTGGTGATCACGGCCCGCGAGAAGGAGACTCTTTTTGCGGACATCGGTTCCGAGCCTCGTGTGCTGGGGTATCACGCGCTTGATATTGCGCAGCACGCGATGGTCAAAGATACGATTGCTAAGGTCAGGCCCGACGTCATTGTGAATTGTGCGGCGTTCGTCAAAGTGGACGAGGCGGAGATTATGCGTGAAGCAGCCTGGCGCGCGAATGTCTCTGGGGTCGAATATCTTTCCGAAGCCGCGCGTAAGGTCGATGCCCGCATCGTTCATATTTCGAGCGATCTTGTGTTCGATGGGTTACACGCTCCATATACAGAATCCGATGCGCCGCATCCGATCAATTATTACGGTCGGACGAAACTCGCCAGCGAAAATGTGTTGCGGACTTCGGGTCTGGAGCATACGATTTTTCGGACCTGCCTGCTTTATGGAGCAGCCGAGCAAGCAAAAGCGAACTATGCGCTTTCCGTGGTACTTTCGCTCGAAGCGGGCAAACCTGTCTTCGCAGCAACCGATATGTTTTCCACGCCAACGCTCGTAGACGATCTGGCGCTGGCGATCGTACGTGCCACTGAACGAAGGCGCCTCGGACTCTATCACGTGGCGGGGCCGGAGATGCTTCCGCGATATGAATTTGCGCAACGGATTGCGGAGGTGTTTCGACTGGATTCCTCCTTGGTCTATCCGACCACAATTGCGGAGCTGAAAAAACGCGGTCCTTCTGGTGAGAACAGCCCCACGGCACCTCCGCCACCTCGCGCAGAACGCCCGGCACGCAACGGACTCGTTTCACTCAAGGCACAGACTGACCTCGCGCTTAAGATTTCAAAAATCGAAGACGGCCTGCAAGTTATGGAGCGCGGGCTGCATGAACTCCTTGGCACGGGTGCCGCATACATTTACGAATAATACTGAAAGCCTGGCGAATGCTCGATATAAAACTTATCCGTGAAAATCCCGAGGTAGTTCGCGCCGCGATTCGCGCGAAGCATTCGGAAGACATTATCGATCAGGTCCTCGGACTCGATCGCGATCGCCGTTCGATCATTCAAGATGTCGAGACGCTGAAAAGCCGCCGCAACTCAGTCTCGGAAGAGATTTCTAAGCTCAAACGTGCGAAGGAGAACGCAGACGAAAAGATTGCGGAAATGAAAGGTGTCGGCGATGAGATCGCCGAACTCGATGGCAAGTTGCGTGAGAAAGAGCTCAGGCTCAACTTGATGCTCGATTCCATTCCGAACATTCCTCATCCATCGGTTCCGATTGGTAACGATGCTGCCGATAATGTGGAGACGAAACGCTGGTCACCGAATGGCGATGAGAGCGCATTTATGAAACGAGATGGTCTCGATCATCTTGCGCTGGCCGAGCGGCATAAGTTGTTCGACTTCAAACGAGGTGCAAAGATTACGGCTGCGGGCTTTCCTGTCTATATGGGTCGCGGAGCGCAACTCGAGCGAGCTTTCATCAATTTCATGCTCGATCTGCACACACGCGCGCACGGGTACACCGAAGTGCTTCCGCCCTTCTTTGTCAATGCTGCGGCGCTTCGTGGCACTGGCCAGTTTCCTAAGTTCGCGGATCAGGTCTATTACATGCCGGAGGATCAACTCTATGCGATTCCCACGGCGGAAGTGCCGGTGACGAATCTGTACGCGGATGAAGTCCTGCAAGTGGAACAACTACCA